>DAORIL010000320.1:0-7439 GCA_035438525.1 Pyrinomonadaceae bacterium | reverse complement strand
CAAAATCGTGATCGGGTGAATGAACGATTCAAACTGCGCCGCCAAAATGATATACATAAAAATGAAGGACAGGACGAACGCTAAAAGGAAATAGAACGCTGATTTTTGCAATTCTTTTGATTGTCCGACGTAGCCCGAACTATAACCTGCCGGAAGTTTCAAATCTTTAACAGCTGCGTTCAAGGCGTTAATGATATTCGTTTGCGAACCACCTGGACGGGCATTTGCCAAAACTGTGACCTGACGTTGACGATTTACACGGTCAATTGAAGCGGGACCTGTTCCGGAATCAACTTTGACGACGTTATCAAGGGTTGTCCAACCAATTTTGGTCGAAGGCACAATCAGTCGTTTTAATTTATCTTCGCTGGAACGAAATTCACCAATTGCGCGCACGCGAACCGGATATTGATCGCTCCCGTCAGTAAAGGTTGAAACCTCCTGTCCGGCCACCATCGTGTTCAAACTTTGCGAAATCGCTCCAACGCTAACTCCTAAATCTGCCGCTTTGTCGCGGTCAACCGTCAAACGTAATTCGGGTTTTCCGCTTACCAAAGTTGAGTCAACGTCAACCGCATCAGGAACTTGTCTAACTTTTTCTAAAATTTGATTCGAATATTTTTCGAGTTCTTTCAAATCCGGTCCGGCGATAAAAAACTGGACGTTAGCATTGCGAAAACCGCCGCCCGAAAAGGCTTGGACGGGTTGAACTGATGTCCGAAGTTCTTTCGGAAATTTTGCCAAAACGTCACGCGAAGCAACCATTAATTGTTCTTGCGAGCGAGTTCTGACTTCGATCGGTTTCATTTTGACGTAAATCGAACCGCTATTGACAATTTGTTGTTGGTCACCGCCGAGTGTGGTCAAAGTGTCTTCGACTTCGGGCATTTGCCTAATCTCATCAGCAATTTTTTCAACTACATTTGAGGTTGCCGCCAGGGTATAACCTTCGGGCGCACGAACCGAAATTTCATATTGCGATTGGTCATCTACCGGCAAAAAGTTTTTACCAACCAGCATAAATAACGGGACAGTTGAAATCGTAACTAAAATACAAAGCCCCAAAATTACCCACCGATGCGCCATCGAAAACCGCAAAAGTTTGGTATAAACTCCGTCAATTGCCCCATAGAATCTACCTTCACGGCTTTCACCGTGCATTTTTGGCGCAACTTCCTCTTCGCGTTTAATCATTCCGTCACCGAAGATTTCAAGGTCATCCGGCTTCGGTTTTTCTGGATGTTTGACCTTGATAAATCGGGCGGCCAGCATCGGCGTTAAAGTAAAGGAAACAATCAGCGAAACAAAAATCGCAAACGCAGATGTCAAACCGAATGCCGACATAAAACGTCCGATGATGCCGCCCATAAAGCCGACCGGAACAAACACTGCGAGCAATGAAAGTGTGGTTGCTAAAACTGCCAATCCGATTTCTTTAGTTCCTTCGATCGCGGCTTCCATTGGCGACATTCCCTTTTCTTCGATGAAGCGGAAAATGTTTTCCAAAACTACAATCGCGTCGTCAATTACAATACCGACCATCAAAGTGAGAGCCAGCATCGTAATTTGGTTGAGCGTGTAACCAAGCGCATACATCAAACCAAAGGTTGAAATAATTGAAGTTGGAATAGCAATCGCGGCAATTAAAGTTGAACGCCAGTTCCATAAAAAGAGGAAAACAACAATCGCTGCTAAAATACTTCCAACGACCAAATGTTCTTCAACCGAGCCAATAGCGGCTTTAATAAAAATTGAACTGTCGCCAACTAACTGAATCCGATAGCCTTTTGGCAAAGTCGGTTCGATTTCTTTCAAGCGGGCTTTTACTTCTTCGGCAACCTGAACCGTATTCGTTCCTGATTGTTTGGAAACGATCAGAACAACAGCCGGATTTCCGTTCAAACGTGCTTCGGTGCGAACTTCTTCCGTTCCATCCTGAACGTAGCCTAAATCCTTTACCTTGACGTTATAACCGCCGCGATTGGCGATAACAACTTCGTTAAAATCTTCGGGTTTGGTGACTTTCCCCATCGTTCGCACGGTGCGTTCAGTTTGCCCTTCATCAACACGACCACCTGGAAATTCGAGGTTTTGTTGTTTGACGGCGTTGGCAATTTCGGTGACAGGCACGTTGTAAGAACGCATTTTGTCAGGATCAACCCAGACTTGGATTTCGCGGTCGCGTCCGCCGACCATCCGAACTTGTCCGACTCCGTTAATTGATTCGATGCGTTCTTTGATTTTTTTATCGGCAATTTCGGTGACTTCGCGCAAGGAAGCAGGTGCAGAAACTGCAATTCGCACGACCGGTGCAGCATCCGTATCAAGTTTTTGAACAAAAGGTTTTTCGGCTGTGTCTGGCAAATCGGAAATAACCGTATTTACTTTATTTTCAACCTCTTGCGCGGCAATGTTGACGTTTTTTTCCAAAATAAATTGGACGAAAACCTGACTTACGCCCTCGACCGAAGTTGAACGTAATTCATCAATTCCGCTGATAGTATTGACCGCTTCTTCGATTTTTTGGGTGACTTCCGTTTCGATTTCGACCGGCGACGAACCGGGATTGACGGTTGTAATTGTGATCGTCGGAAAGTCAATTTTTGGAAATAAGTCCAATCCCAACGAGAAAAACGAAAATGCACCGACAACGACCATTGACATGATCAACATCGTCGCAAACACTGGACGCTTAACACATATTTCTGCTAACCACTGCATATTCTTATAATTCCAGATTTAAGATTTAAGATCTAAAATTCGCTTGTTGTAAATTTGAATTTAAGATCTTAAATTTGAACTTAAGTTATTGTCTAACAGTTACGCCGTCAAATAATTGATCAACATTTGAAACAGCAACTTTTTCGTTTTCCTTTAAGCCTGTTTTGACTTGAACCATATCATTTTCGGTATCGCCGAGCTGAACAAGTTTTTCGACTGCGCGCCCGTCTTGAATGACAAAAACTTTAGTGACTCCGCCATCCGTTCTAACAGCTTTAGACGGAACTAAAACGGTCGGTTCGGCTTTTGACTGAGCAATTCTTGCTGTTGCAAAAAGTCCGGGTTTCAAGATTCCGCCTGATTCAATTTCTGCCTCAACTGTCAAAGTCCGCGAAGTTGTATTGACAGCAGGTAAAATCCGCGCAATCGTTCCGGCAAAATTACGGTCAGGATAGGCGGCAACTTTTAATGAAACTGATTGTCCAACTGAAACTTTACCAATATTTTGTTCCGGCACATCAACGCGCAAACGTAAAATGCTGGTTCGTAGAATCGTGCAAATTTTGGTATTTGGTGCACTTGGATTGGTGTATTCTCCTAAATCCGCGACTCTTTCCGAAATATAACCCGAAATGGGCGCATAAATTGCCGTATCATTAACAAACTTTTTGGCTTGGTCAACGGTAGAGAGCGAAGTATTGTAAGCTGCTTGGGCAGTGCCGACGTTAGCATTAGCAATTCCAACTTGAGCTTGGGCAGTTTTGACTGCTTCCATTGCAGTTTGAATCGCTTTGATAGCTACTGCGGCATTTGATTTAGCTTCTTCCAATTGTCCTAAAAGCGCATCACGCTGAGATTTACGCTGGTCGTAAAATGACCGCGAAACATCTCCCGTTTCCAAAAGCTTTTCGGCACGTTTCAGTTCTTTTTCAGCTAATTCGAGTTGGGCGCGAACTGACAAAACCTGCGAAAATTTATTGATGTCGAACGCATACCCTTCGGTTAAACCAAGCCGGATTTGTTGTTGACGCATATTGGCGCGGGCTTGTTCAACTGCGGCTTCGGCTTGTTTAACGGCGGCTTTGGCTTGGTCAACTTGGGCGCGTGCTTGCCCGACCTGACTTACGGCTTGTTCAAGACGAATCTGAGCATCTCGCGGATCAAGTCTGACTAAAACATCGCCTTTGTTGACGTAGCTTCCGACATCGAAATTAACCTCGATGATTTTTCCGGCAACAGTTGGCGCAACATCAGTTTGTGCGTCCGAGCCAAGCGTTCCGGTTGCTTCAAAATAAGTCGGCAAATTACGGATAATTGCATTTTCAGTCGTTACTTCAACTATTTGCGTGGCGTTGCTCTTGTTGGCATTTGCTTCGTTGGTTTCGGCTTTTGAACTCCCGCACGATGCTGCAAATAGAGCTAAAGAAAGAGTTACAATGGAAAATGATATAAATTTGAATAATCTCATTTTTATTAAATTTAGGCTTTTCGCCTTTTATTTATTAACGCGGAAAAAATAGGGAAAAAGTTTCATTCAGTCGGTGTTTTTTTGATACCGTTCAATAAAATTTCGGTAAAACCACGAGCTGCCTCTTCGTTAGTAACCTTCAGGATCCGACCTTGTTTATCCCACAAAGTGCTATTTATACTGTGGTGAATCATCATTCCAACAAAGGCACGAACAATTAATTTCGGATTCAAATTGCGAAAAGCACCATCGCGTTGGCGTTGACTAATATAAAAACTTAGAATTTCATAAGTCGGAACAATATTTTCCGTGATAAACATTTCGGCTAGTTCGTGACCTTCTAATGCAGAATGCATCAGAAGCCGCATAAATTCCGGGTCTTGCTGATGATTATTGAGTGCATTGAAAATAATTTGATAAAAAACTTCAAAATCATCCTTATTTTTGATAGCCTCACTGACCCAGGCAAACGGTTTTGTCGTTCCGCTTTCACATGCTTTATGATCTAAAATAGCGTGATAAAGTTCGCTTTTTGTAGTAAAATGGCGAAAGACCATTGCTTCTGAAACGCCTGCTTCTTCAGCAATTTTTTTGGTCGTAGTGCCTCTAAACCCATGTTGCGAGAATAATTTAATCGCAACATGCAAAATTTGATCGCGGCGTTCATCGCCCGTCATCCGTGTTCCTGTCGCTTCGTGTAATTTAACCAATTCGTTTTCCTTATTATCAAAAGTAAGTGCTTACTTACTTAGCAGTGTCGCAATTAAGAGTTACGGTTGTCAAGTTAAAAAGTTGCAACAAAATTAAAAAAAATTCGTTACAACTTTTTATGAGAGCATTTCATCTGAATCGCTCGCATAGATTTTATAAATGCGGATTTGCGTTTAGTATTTTTTTTCAGGAAGGAGAAAATGGAAATGTCTGAATTTGAAGCAGAAGTTAAAAAAGCGGAAAAAGAATTGGAACAAAGCCTTGTTCCCGTGGTCAATAACATCGAAGAAGAATCATCGAACAAGAACTTTTTGAATGATGAATTTTTAGGAGAATTAAAAGTGCAAGCTCAGGAATATCAACAAAAGATTCAAGATGCGGCATTAAAAGCAAAAGATTTTGCCAGCGAAAAATTTGTCCAAGCAGGCGATAAATTCAAAGAACTTTCACAAAAAGATCCAAAAGAATTGGTCGAAGATGCCAAAGAATTTGCCCGCAAAAAACCGGCGCAAACAATCTTAATTTCAGCCGCTGTCGGTTTGGTTTTAGGTTTGATTTTGCGCGGTGGACGCAGATAAAGGCAAAAGTAAAAATTTAAAATTTAAAAAGGCGATTCAAAATTTGAGTCGCCTTTTTATTTATAAATATTTCTCAAAAAATTAAAAAATCAGCGCAAAAAATTTTCAACGATATGTCTTACATTTAAGCCTTAACAATTAAGATTTTTGAAAAGAAAAGTTACCAAAAAAACAGTAACTAAAAAAGAATTTTAATTTGTTAAGCAGAAATCACTTTCAGTGGAGGAGTATTAAAGATGAATCTATCACGGTTTGTAATTGCCTTGACCTTTTTACTGATTGCTTTTCGGATTAATGCTCTTTCACAGCTTCAGTTGTGCACTGAAAAAGACTTTGATTGTTTGATTGCGGAAGCGACCAGATCTATCGGGTTAAATCCTCAAGACGCGGAGGCTTATATCAATCGTGGAAATTTATACGAGGATAAAGGCGATCTGGAACAGGCAATTAAGGACTATACTAAATCTATTGAATTAGCTCCTCAAAGTTTCGCCCCTTATTATAGTCGCGGATTGGTGTATAAAGACCTTGGAAATTATAAACAAGCAATCAAAGATTTTGATAAAGCAATTGAGTGGAATTCCATCAATCATTGTCTTTTTTATTATCGCGGACTTTGCTATTTCAATTTGAATAATTTTGAAGAGGCAATCAAGGATTATACCAAAGCCATCGAATTAAAACCGGGTTATGCGAAAACCTACTATAAGCGCGGAAATGCTTATGCCCAGCTCGGCGATAAGGAAAAAGCGGAAGCTGATTATAAAAAATATGAAGAATTGAATAAAAAGTAATGAGCAATTTATAGTAAGAGACAATTCTAATTAGAAAATACATTGAAGTTTAGGAAGTTGTGGAAGTTGTGGAGGAGAGGAACTTACTTCCCAAACTTCCTAAACTCCCTAATCTTTCTTGAGTATTTTGAGTCGTCTTTTCTTTTTTGCCGAAAGCAACCACAAGTAAAACTCAACGCATCACAAATTCAGCTATGAAAAACTTTGATGTTAATAAACTGCGGATTGCTACGCCTTGTCATTTTAATTGGGAAAATATGAGCGGCGATGAGCGCGTTCGATTTTGTCAGTCGTGCAAGCTCAATGTTTATAACATTTCGGAGATGACAACTGCCGAAGTCACCAATTTAATCACCAAAACCGAAGGCAGAATTTGCGGCAGAATTTATCGTCGAAGTGACGGAACAGTTTTAACCAAAGATTGTCCCGTCGGCGTGCGAGCGCAAGTTAAACGCGTGACAAAATTTGCCGGAGCGGTTTTCGCTTCCATTATCGGTTTGTTTTCAGTAGCTTTCAGTCAAACCGATAAGAAAAAAGACGAAACTTGTAAAATCGTTTCACAAGGCAAAGTCGTTCGGGATAAAAGCAAATCCGAACTCGTCAGCGTTAAAGGAACCGTTATGGATTTGAATGGCGCAGTTGTTCCGGGAGTTAAGATTTCACTTAAAAATACAGCAACTAAAAAAGAGATGACTTCTGAATCAAATGATGAGGGCGATTTTAAATTCAAAGATGTTTCGGATGGTCTTTACGAAATAAGTTTTGTGTCTAATGGATTTAAAACCTACAAAATTGAAAAGTTACAATTCAATAAAAATGAATCACTAAATTTTGAAATTTCACTTCAATCTAGTGGAAATGTCGAGGTTGGAGTAATTATTAGCGAACCCTTAATTGATACAACTTCAAGCGGATTAACTACTCGAATTTCTGGTGAAATGATACGAAAATTGCCGATTCCAAAGAAATGAAATCGGCATCATTGAAACTACAAAAACTAACATTTTACTGTTTCGCCTTCGCCATAATTTCTTCAATTTCCTCCGCGTGTTTCGGCACTTTGGCAGTTAAATTAACATTTCCGCTTTCGGTGACTAAAACATCATCTTCGATCCGAACGCCGATGCCGCGATATTTGGCAGGAGCGTCTTTGTCATCGGGCGGAAC
>DAORIL010000319.1:0-7441 GCA_035438525.1 Pyrinomonadaceae bacterium | reverse complement strand
AATGCTTTATCTAGTTTAATATATCGTTTGTGACCAACTCCGTGTTGTTCAATTTCTTTAATATTAAAAGTCGCTAAATCGCTTGAGTAATATGAGACACGAATAGCATCAAATCCAAACCACAGACCAAAAAGAGAAATCACAAAAATCAATAAAAAAACTTTTATCAACCAACCCATAATTATCCCCCTAAAGTTTTTAAACTGAGAAGTTTACCCTTTGGCTAAAAGCTGCAAACTTCTTCGCAATAGTTTCTGAACGCTCATTTCCGTTCCTTCTTGCATCGCTTGATTCAAGGCTTTTTCAGCAGCGGCGCGTTGGTATCCC
Source organism: Pyrinomonadaceae bacterium (assembly GCA_035438525.1). Classification (GTDB taxonomy): domain Bacteria; phylum Acidobacteriota; class Blastocatellia; order Pyrinomonadales; family Pyrinomonadaceae; genus JAIBCC01. The sequence continues at coordinate 7,114 of DAORIL010000319.1, read as the reverse complement.
AGATTTGTCAAAGCCGAAATTGCATCGTCCATGACAACATCGCCGGAACTCATCGGAATTCCTTCGGATTTCATTTCTTCGCCTGCAATCGCCGAAAGTTTGGTGATCTTATCCCGCAATTCGATGACAATTCGTTCTGCAGTCTTTTTGCCCACACCCGGGATTGCATTTAATCGAGCCAGATTATTGGTGCGAATTGCCGAAATGATTTCATCGGCCGACATTCCCGAAAGTGCTGTGATTGCTGACTTTGGTCCAATTCCCGAAACCGAAATTAACAATAAAAACAGTTCTTTTTCGCGGACGGTTTTGAATCCGAAAAGTTGAAAGGCATCTTCGCGAACAATCGTTTGAACCCGAAGCGATACAACTTCCCCAATTTCGCCAAGTTCATAAAAAGTGGAAAGCGGAATTGAAACTTCGTAGCCAACCCCATTGACATCAATGATGACGACATTGGCATCTTTTTCGAGCAGTTTTCCTGATAAATATGCAATCATTTTTTTTACGCGTTGAACATTACATCGGAACGAAGAACATATTTTCGTCCGCTTAAAACTTCTGAACCCTGATGCAGAATTTCGTGTTTAAAAGCTAACATCATTCCGGTTTTGGGATTAATAATTGTTTCTTCCGAATTATGAAATGTAGTTTCACCACCCGAAAATTCTTCATTTAGATAAACCATAAAGGTTAAGAGACTTTGCTGACCGTTCGGGCGGCGAAATGAACCATCGAAATGATAACGAAATTGTTGACCAGGATCATAACGATAAAACCTTAAACGCTCATTCAATCCTAGTGCAACACGATTGTAAATCATTTGCGGAAAATGCTCTTTGGTTTTTTGCCAAAGTTCAAAAGCTTTATCCTCATCATCAACCATAGCTCGATTATTATTTCGAACATCTTTACGAATCACTTCTTTACCAATTCCAATAGAAATCGGCGCATCTTCAAACCCGATGTTTTCGGCAAATTCAATCCATTCCTGACATTCAGTTGGTGTGAAGAAGTTTTTGACAACCCAAATTCCGTTTGCAATTTCCTTAAAACCTAATATTGTTTCACACTTGAAACAATATTGTAAATGAATTTTTATTTAAGGGCAACGGGATAACTTTTCATTTCATCTACGCCGATAGTTCAATTTTTCACAAATTGCGCTATAATTATTTTGCGAGATGAAAGTTGAGAAAATTTCAGAACTGACTACTAACCGTTTGAGTGTTTATTTACGTTGTTTAAATGAACTTTCCGCCAAAGGCATCAAAACAGTTTCATCTGATGATCTGGCAAAACGATTCCATTTAAATTCTGCCCAGATTCGAAAGGATTTAGCTTATTTTGGCGAATTTGGAGTCCGTGGGGTCGGTTATTATGTGGATAATCTGCGACAGGATTTGACCAAAATTCTGGGTTTAGAAAATAAACATAATGTCGGAATAATCGGCGCAGGTCGGATGGGAACTGCCCTTGCAGATTATTACGAATTTTCGCAAACCAACTTTTCGGTGGTTGCACTTTTTGATACGGACAAGACAAAAATTGGGAATTTAGTGGGTGAAATCAAAATCCATGACATCAAAAAATTTGCCGAAATAGTTGAAAAAGCGAACATCGATGTCGCAGTTATTGCAGTGCCGGCTCAGTTTGCTCAAAGCATTTTGGAGATGATTATCGGTGCCGGAATCAAGGCAATTATGAATTTTGCCCCGATTCCGCTCAAAGGTGAAGAAAATATTAAGATCAGAACGGTAGATTTAACAATTTCTTTAGAAAGTTTGTCATATTTTCTTGCACAACCTACCGCAGAAAATGGTAAAATAGTGAAACCAAGCGGCAAGAAAAGCCGTAAGAAAAAGTAATATAAAATTTTGAGGTATAAATTATGTTGAATCGTGCTTTTTTCAAAAGAATCATTCCTTTCCTATTAACTTTCGCATTAGGGCTTTTTATTGCCAGTTTTTTTGTCAGTATCACACCAAATATTCAATTTAAACGAGGTTGTTGCGGAAGACGTAATGATATGCGCCAACTCAGGTATGAAAATGAGCGGTTGCGTTTAGAAAATCAACGCTTACAGGAAAAATTAGATTCAACTGATAGAATGATTCTTTTGGAAGCTCCGGTTCCGCCGCCCGCGCCATCCGTCAGAATTATTGAAATGCCAATGGATACAGTTCCGGCTGCTCCGCGAGCAAAATAAATTTCGATCAATTAAGAATTCGCAAAGTCGCAAAAGTCGTGTAAAATAGGCTTTTGCGATTTTTGTTTGGAGGGAAAGATGAAATTTTGGATATTTAAAATGTTTATTTTTTTACTTTCACTTTTAATTGGCATTTTTTTAAGTCAGGCTACTTTTTATCAAAACGAAAAAGAATTTGAATCCACTCGTTTTTCTTCACAAAATGCTAAATCATATAATCCTGAAGAATTTAATTGGGAGAATAAATCTTCAAATAAATGTTCAAAAATATCTGAGTATATTACGGAACGACTTTCTTTAATAAAGGAAAAATCCGAGGTAGAACAAACATTAGTTGAGTTAAAGCATAAGAAAAATAAAAAAGTAGATAAATTAAAAACAAGATTAAAATCTATTGAAGAACAAATTGAAAAACTTGCAAGCAATGGACTGAATTTCAAAGAAAACAATCCAAATCAAAATCTACTATTTGTAGAAAATTGCACAGAATATTAGATGGAAGAATCACTAGCACGAAAAACAATTATTGAAGTCGGTAAGTTGATGTATGAAAGAGCTTACGTTGTTTCATCGGATGGCAACGTTAGTATTCGCATGGGTGAAAATCGGGTAATTGCATCACCAACCATGACTTGCAAGGGGCGAATGACCGAAGACGGTTTGGCGATCACCGATATGGACGGCAAGGCTTTGAATGATAAAAAAGCTTCGTCGGAATTGGCGATGCACCTTTTGATTTACAAAATGCGTCCCGACATCAAAGCCGTTTGTCACGCGCATCCTCCGCATGGGAGTGCTTTTGCGGTGGCAGGTTTGGCGATTGATCAACCGATCTTGTCAGAAGTTATTTTGACCTTAGGTTGTGTGCCTTTGACTGCTTATGGAACGCCTTCGACAGTGGAATTAACCGATGCGATGATTCCATTTGTCACGCATCACAACGCGCTTTTGATGGCAAATCACGGGGCAGTTGCATATGGGGACGACCTTTGGCAAGCGTTCGATAGGTTAGAAACTCTGGAACATACTGCCAAAATCTCGATTCTTTCACGGGCGTTGGGCGGTCCGAACAATTTACCTTCGGATGCGATTGAAAAACTCATCAATATCCGCGAAAAAGCAGGCTATTTAACCGAATCGGCACGTTGCCAATCTTGCGGATATTTAGCAGACACAAATATAACTTGCAATATTGACGAACATTCACATAACAATTCAAATGGTGCAAAAATTTCATTTACCCGAGAAGAATTGATAGAACTTTTGTCGCAAGTGGCAAAAGTGAGTTAAACTAATTTTACTATTGCAATTTTATTTAATATTTTTAGGAGAAACTAAATGCAAGAAGCATTGGGAATGGTTGAAACAAAAGGACTTGTAGCGACAATTGAAGCGGCTGACGCAATGGTCAAAGCCGCAAATGTTCAATTGGTCGGTTATGAAAAAATCGGTGCAGGATTTGTGACTGCAATTGTTCGCGGAGATGTCGCGGCAGTCAAAGCCGCCACAGATGCAGGAGCAGCGGCAGCTCGTCGGGTTGGCGAACTGGTAAGTGTGCATGTTATTCCGCGACCGCACTCAAGTGTAGATGAAAGATTACCGGTTGTTGCAAAGTAAAACGGATAATTTTAGACGTATTTTTTGGTAAAAGGTTTTAGTAAATCGTTTAGCTAAATAAAGTAAAAAAAACACTTGTTAAGCTAAATAAAGAGCGCTACCCTACGTCTAATTTTCCACATATTTAGGATTGGAAAAGAAACAGGAAGCTAGAAATAAAACTCTCCTCTTCTGACTTCTTAGGTCAAAATTAATGATAATTGCCAGAATCTTAGGAACTGTTGTTTCAACCCATAAGGACGAGCGTTTACACGGCAAAAAACTACTGATTGTAAAACCAATTAATCTGGATGGAACCGACCAAAGCGGCTATTTGGTTGCAGTTGACACGGTTGGAGCTGGATTCCATGAAAAAGTAATTGTGGTCGGAGGCTCGTCAGCAAGGCTGGCAGAAGGTAACAAGGATTGTCCGGTTGATTCGGCAATCATTGGAGTCATTGACAATATTGATTTTATCTAAAAATTTGGAGGTGTTATGTTCAAAAGATTACTTTTTTTATTTGGATTCTGTTTGATTTTTTCAGCCTTAAACTCATTTTCACAAGAGAAAGAAAGAGAGAATAGTCCTAAAACCGAGTCAATTCCGGTTGAGGCACCGAGAAATGATCCGCCTCCAAGGAACGATCCGCCGCCGCGAAATGATCCACCTCCGAGAAATGATCCGCCTCCAAGACAGGAACCACGTCAAGAATCTCCAAGGAATGACTCACGGAATGATTCCCCAAGAAATGAATCTCCCCGGAACGATAGTCCAAGGAACGAACGGGTTCAACGCAATAACGATTCGAACCAATCGGATAGTAACAAACGTAGAAACAAAGACGATGAAATTGTAGTAAAGCCCGTAGAAAATCCATCAGATGCAGAAGAACGGAGATTTCGGGATGAACGGGAGCGGAGAAATAACGATAATCGGGAAAGAGATCGCGACAAAGACCGAGATCGGGATAAAGACAAAAATAAAAATCCAAATCCTAACCCGGGAGATGATGGTCGCCGTCCCAGAAATGGCGATGATGACCACCACCCAAGAAACGGAGATGATAAACCTCGAAAGCCTAAAGATGGTGACGATGGTAAAAATCGAAACCCTCAAAATGGTGATGATGATTATTGGAGACGTCGCCGTGAAGAAGAAGATAGAAGACGACGGGAAGAGGAAGATCGTAGAAGAAACAGCGGTATATATTTACCCTTTCCAACAGAAGTTTATAATCCTAATCCGTCTTTAAGGCAATATTTTGATAAAAAGGATGTGGTTTTTTACACCTTTGACTCATTTATTGAATCGGATGCCACCAAGTGTGCAGCATATCTGAAAACTCCTTTGGATAGTAATCTTGAACCTTTGTTCCCAACTTATATCCGTGAATATTTTCCTAATGAGTTTCCGTTTTTTGCAAAGGATTGGGCAATGTATTATGAAACGGAATTAGACGATTTTTTCATTGATTTTAGTAAGTTAGGCAACCACAATTTTGCCAAGTTGGTGCTTACTCCTCTCGGGGATATGGCTAAAAAGGTAACTAAGAAGTTGGATAGAAAAGGCCAGGAATCCAGACCAACGATTTTGGAAACTATTCCTACAATTCAGTTAGATAAGATTTATAGTTTTAATCTTAGCGGTTTACCCAAAGGAGATTATGAACTGAGGTTGATTGCTGATGATTGTTTTGTGGTCAGAAAGGTAATTACTATTAAATAAAATGCAAATTGCACGAGTTATCGGAACGGTAGTTTCAACTATTAAAAACGAAGCACTTCATGGTCGTAAATTTTTGATAGTGCAAACTTTAGATTCTGATTTGCAACCTAAAGGAAAGCCGCAAATTGCCTTGGATGCAGTTGGAGCGGGGGTTGGGGAATTAGTTTTTTGGTGTCGGGGAAAAGAAGCAAGTTTTCCCTTTAAGCGAGACGAAACCCCAACCGATTGCACTATTGTTGGAATTATTGATTCTGATTTGCATGTCAATAACGGAGAACGGAAAACGGAAAACGGAAAATAAAAATTTATATTTTTCGTTTTCTATTTTTACAATGAACTGATTTATGCTTTTAGCCAGAGTTATTGGAAATGTGGTTTCGACCCAAAAAAATCAGCGTTATGAGGGAACGCGGATAATGCTTTGTCAGCAAATCACACCCGAAGGGGTTGATACGGATTATACTTGTCTGGCCCTTGATTCTGTAAATTCAGGCGAAGGTGATATTGTTTTAATTGTTCAGGAGGGTTGGGGGGCTTCGACTGCTTCAACTGGTAAACCCGGGGCTGCGATTGATTCGGCAATTGTCGGGGTTGTCGATTATATCGATTTATTGCCAAAAGAATAGGAATCATAAAAATTTAATTTATGTCGAACGAAAAGTCTCAAAAGATAATGGAAAAAATTGCTCTTCTTTTACAAGAGGAAGAAAAGGGAAGCGATGACTCTGCATTCCTCCGTGAAAATTTTGCTAAAATTAACCAACGATTAGATAAGATCGAGGCTCAATTTGCTCAGTCAAATCCCAAATCCCAAATCCCAAGTCCCAAATCGCTCCATCCAAGTTTGGAAAAATTGAGAATTGTCGAAGAAATTGTCGAAGAATTATTTGCCAACCAACAAACTGAAAAGGCTTGTATTTTGGAGACAAACAAGCCTTGTGATAATTGTTCGATGTGTAATAGCCGTGGTTTCTAATTAGTTGGACATTTTGGGATTTGAGGTGTGACATCAAACGCATTCGTTGTTCCGCCAACTTCGCAGATATTAACTATTTTTACAGTTTTAAATTGTTTTGCCGTATTTTGAACCGCTTCTAAAAACATCTGGGGAGCAAATTTCGGCATTTCACGTTTTGATTTTGGTTGTGAAAATTTAATCGTTGCTACACCGTTATTTAACACAACATCTTCAAATTTCATCCCGAAAACTGCCGATTCCCATCCATCTTTTTTCTCAGCTTCGGTAGCCTCGGTGAACAATGAAATAAGGGCAGTTCTTAAAGGTGAAATTGTTTTGGGAAAGTCTCTGCCCACCGCCATCAGAAAATATTCTTTGTCAGGAACTGTATCTTTTGGTCGCCACTGATAAACCTTTAAATTGCTGAATTTTCTCTCGTATTCTCTGCCTAATTCTTCGTTTGTTTGGTTGATTATCACTTTGTTTTTAAGAACACTATTCAAATCCAGAGTTTCAGTTTTTTCGGGCTTAACTTTGGTCGGTTTCGCAAATGCGCTTTGGCTTTTCTTTTCATCCCAATTTCTTTCTTCGTTGATTATTTCCCAATCATCAGTTTTGTAAATTG
>DAORIL010000318.1:0-7448 GCA_035438525.1 Pyrinomonadaceae bacterium | reverse complement strand
ATATGTTTTCGGCTGAACATCAGTTTTACGGTGGACACGGAATTGTCGGCGGTCAAATCGGTGTGGCTCTCGGAATGGCTTATGCCGCGAAATATAAAGGCACTGATAATGTAGCCTTATGTTATTTTGGCGAAGCTGCCGCCAATCAGGGAATTTTTCACGAATCCGCAAATATGGCTCAACTCTGGAAAGTTCCGGTAATTTTCATTTGCGAAAATAATGTTTACGGAATGGGAACTTCGCAAGCCCGCGCCATGTCAATTTCTAATATTGCCAAAAAAGGTGATGCTTATGGGATGGCTCATGAGTTTGTGGATGGAATGGATGTTATGGCAGTTCGCGCCGCAACCCAACGCGCAGTAGATCGCGCCCGCAAAGATGGTTCGCCAACTCTTTTAGAAGTTCGCACTTATCGTTACATGGGACATTCAATGTCTGATCCGGGCAATTATCGCACCCGTGATGAAATCTCTAAATATCAGGAACGCGACCCGATCAAACTTTTCATTGACAGTTTAGAAGAAGCAAAAATTATCAAGGAAAGTGAAGTCGAAGAGTTTGAAGCAAAAGCAGCGGCAGAAGTCGAAAAATGCGTTGAATTTGCTGAGAATAGTCCATTTCCAGATGATAGTGAACTTTTTACTGATGTTTTTGCATAAAAAAATCAACATAAAACTTACGGAAGATGAAGTAATTGTATTATTTTAATTCTTTGAAAGGTTTGGAGATAAAGGCAGACTATATTTCGCTCATCCGGCAGAATATATCGCATTAATGAAAGTTTCTGCTCAAATAGATAAAACACTTTTGCAATGCTCGATACAAACTATGCAGTTTTATTAAATGAAGCAAGAAAAAGAAACGCTGAAGGCTTTGAAAGCGACTTGCCGGAAATTGAGAAAGAAGAATATTAACTAAAATTATGGCTGTATTGACTATAAGAGATGCTTTGAATCAAGCACTCCGCGAAGAAATTTTAAGAGACGAAAACGTCTTTATCATGGGCGAAGAAGTCGCCGAATATGATGGTGCGTATAAAGTTACGCGCGGACTTTGGAAAGAGTTTGGTGATAAAAGAGTCGTTGACGCTCCGATTACCGAACTTGGTTTTGCCGGATTAGGCGTGGGCGCGGCGATGGCTGGATTACGTCCGGTCATTGAATTTATGACCTTTAATTTCAGTATTTTAGCGTCTGACCAAATTATCAATAACGCCGCTAAAATGATGTATATGTCTGGTGGACAATTCAAAGTGCCAATCGTTTTCCGAGGTCCGAACGGTTCTGCTTTTCAGGTTTCGTCACAGCACTCGCAAGCAATGGAAGCATTTTACGCCAATTTTCCCGGCTTAAAAGTCGTGATGCCGTCAACCGCCGCTGATGCCAAAGGTTTATTGAAATCAGCAATTAGAGATGATAATCCGGTTATCTTTATGGAACAGGAAACAATGTATGGAATGAAAGGCGAAGTTCCTGATGATGAAGATTTCTTGATTCCGCTTGGTGTTGCTGATGTCAAACGCGAAGGAAAAGACTGCACAATCGTTGCCCGTTCTTTCACTGTTCCGCAAGCCTTGAAAGCCGCCGAAGAACTGGAAAAAGAAGGCGTTTCGGTCGAAGTAGTTGATCCGCGCACCATTAAACCGCTGGATATTGAAACAATTGTTAATTCGGTTAAAAAGACAAATCGTTTGGTAATTGCCGAAGAATCCCACGCTTTTGCCAGCGTTGGTGCAGAAATTTCGCATCAAGTGATGGAAAATGCTTTTGATTATTTGGACGCGCCGATCAAACGGATTTCCTGCGCCGAAGCTCCGATGCCTTACGCGCGAAAACTTGAAGTTTTAGCATTACCGAGCGTAGAAAAAATTATCAAAGCAGTCAAAGAAGTTTGTTATTTGTAATGGACAAAAAAGAGTTAAAACTTAATTACAAACTTTCCCAACGTCCAATGGGCATTTTTCAAATTCGTAATCTGACCAATGAAAAAGTTTTTATCGGAAAGAGTGAAAATTTGGAAGGGATTTTGAATCGTCACGAATTTGCTTTGAAGGCTAACGGACATCAAAACAAACAACTGCAAGCCGATTGGAATGAACTTGGAGAAGAAAAGTTTGCTTTTGAAATTTTGGAAGAACTCGAACATCGCGAAGGATTAGACAATAAAAAAGAATTAGAATTTTTAGAAGATTTGTGGCTTGAAAAATTGCAGCCCTTTGGTGAAAAAGGTTATAACGAGCCAAAAATGACACGTGAACAACGTCTGCAAATGATTGCGGCAAAACGAAAAGTTTAGAAAAGTTTTCAATAAAAGAATTATGGCAGAAAAATTTTTAATGCCGAAACTCTCACCAACGATGGAAGAAGGACAGATTGCCCGTTGGTTGAAGGGGGAAGGCGAAACATTTGAATCCGGCGAAACGCTTGCCGAAGTTGATACAGACAAAGCAACCATGGAATTGACGGCTTTGAAACCCGGCACTTTGTTGAAGATTTTAAAACAAGGCGGCGAAACGGCTTTGCTCAACGAAACTATTGCAATCACAGGCAAGCCTGGCGAAGATTTTTCGGCACTTTTGGCTGAAGTTGGAAGTGGATCAACTGGTCCGGAAACTAAAAAAGTTGAAGAACCTAAAGCTGAGGAATCTAAAGTTGAAGCGTCGAAACCGGTCGAAACTGCAAAACCCGAAAATCCAACTCCATCAAACGAAAGCGGAAGACTTTTAGTGAGTCCGATTGCTGCAAAGATGGCAACTGAAAACGGAATTGATTTGCGCACAGTTTCAGGTTCCGGACCACAGGGACGGATTATCAAACGCGACATTGAAGCGGCAATGGAAAGTCCAAAACCAAAAGCTCAAAGCGCGACTTTTACTTCTTCGCAAGTTTTCGGCGCATCTGCTTCCCGTGAAGAACCCGCTTCAAAAATGCGGCAGGTTATTGCAGAACGGCTGACTGCTTCGACGCAAAATATTCCGCATTTTTATTTAACTGTTGAAATCGAAATGGATAATGTTTTGGCTTTGCGAAAACAAATCAATGCGTCAGTTAAAGAAGAGCAAAAAGTTTCTGTCAATGACATTATCGTCAAAGCTTCTGCAATGGCTCTCATCAAACATCCGTGGGTAAATGCATCGTTCCAGGACAAATCAGTTAAATTTTACGAAGATGCAGACATCAGCGTTGCAGTAGCAATTGAAGATGGATTGATTACGCCCGTTGTTCGTGCTGCGAATAAAAAAGGAATTTTGGCGATTTCGGCTGAAATTAAAGAATTAGCGGGACGCGCCAAAGCGAAAAAGCTACAACCCGAAGAATACACGGGCGGAACATTTTCGGTTTCAAACCTCGGAATGTTCGGAATTGAACATTTTACCGCCATTATCAATCCGCCCGAAGCGGCAATTATCGCGGTTGGTGGTGCGGCTGAAAAAGCTGTTGTCCGAAATGGTCAGATAGTTGTGCGGAGTATGATGAATGTCACCATGTCGTGCGATCATCGCGTAGTTGACGGCGCAACGGGCGCTAAATTCTTGCAGACTTTTAAACAAATGCTCGAAAGTCCGGCGATGATGCTTTTGTAAATTATTTGAGGCAGGCTAATAACCTGCCTTTTTTATTTGTCAGACTTAACTGCCACCAATCTAAATCCAATATTCGACATTTTCGTATTACCGGAAACCTTACCACGCCGTCCTGAACGTAATTCATCCAAATACCAATTAAAAGAACCGCCTTTCATTACTCTGTCTCTCGTATCCCCTTCGGTGTTCGCGGAGCCGTCATTTTTTCCTTTGCCGTAATTGGTGTGCCAAACATCCTCGACAAATTCCCAAACATTACCGCTCATATCATATAAGCCAAAGCCGTTTGGCAAATATGAACCGACTCTGGTTGGCGATTTATTGTCGGCATTAGCATACATTCGATAGGCTTTTTCATCATCGTCATCGCCCCAAAAATAACGGGTGGAAGTGGTAGCCCGAGCGGCATATTCCCATTCGGCTTCGGTTGGAAGGCGAAAAATAAAGTTTGTAGTGTCCTTTTCATTCAATTTTTTGATAAACATCTGCACTTCATCCCATGAAACAGAGTCCACCGGACAATCATCGCCGCAGCCTTTATTTTGGCTTGGATTATTTCCCATTATGGCTTTCCATTGCCCTTGCGTCACTTCATATTGTCCAATATAAAATTGTTTGGCAATGATCACTTTGTGCAAAGGCTTTTCGTTTTCCATCGAGCCGACTTCGGTTGGTTTTGCGCCCATCATAAATTCGCCTTTTGGAATTAGACGAAATTCAATATCAATACTGTTTGTAATTTGCAAAGAACTACCCTCTGTTTGCATACTGCTTTGAATTAGAGTGGGCATTTCGGGTGATTTGGCTTGAAGGGTATCCAAAAGAGCCTCGCTTGCACCCAACTTAGCTAATTTATCAAAAATGCTGCGATACATAGGAAAAGTAATTCCTCTTTCCTTAACTCCGTCAATTAAAAGTTGGTTGCGCTCCTTTAATGTAACTTCCTTTGTTTTGAGCACTTTTTCTACTTGAAAAAGGGTCAAAGGAACACCTTCCTGAGCGTAAAGATTGATCGAAAATGAAAGACATCCAAATAAAATCAGCGTAATTATTTTGTTCATAATTTCAATTATTCTTTTCCAGTATTTTGTCTAAAGTCATCTTTTCCTTAGTTTTTGCCGGTTGTTTTGGTTTAGATTGCGTTACTTCAGGCGGTTTAACCAGTTGTGTTTTTGTAACCTTCGGCTTTTCAGACGTTTGTAAAGTTGGATTTGAAGCATTCACATCTTTGCCTGTTTCAGCTTTTTGCGGACCAGAATCTGCAGTTATGGTTTCGGGCAAATTTGATTGCGGTTTGACATTTGTATTCTGATTTGTAACAACCGAATTTTCCTGCACTTTTTCTTTATTTCCTAAAAAAGCCCAAATTGTGATTCCAATTGCTCCAAATATTAATAACAATCCACCTGACACATACGCCCAAGCAAAAGATTTTTTCGGTTTGACTGGAGGCTGTTTTAACGTCTCATGATCGGCAAATGAATTTCCCTGTGCAAAGAGTGTAGGTTTGCTTTTGGCTAATTCTTCTCCCTGAGCAGTGGATACTTGGTCTTGTAAATAAAAAGCTTTGAGCAATGCATCACGCATTTCTTTAGCACTGGCGTATCGTTCTACTGCGTGTTTTGAAAGCGCTTTTTTGACCACATTTTGTATTTCAAAAGGAACTGTGGCGGGCATTGGTTTTGGATCTTTGGTGATAATTTCAAAAACCAATGCCGGAACCGTGTCAGCCTGATAAGGAAATTTTCCGCAAAGCATTTCGTATAAAATTACGCCTGCCGACCAGACATCAACCTGCGGCGAAGGGATAATCCGCTCAAACGATTCAGGCGACATATAATGCGGTGAACCCGCCGCATTTGTTCCAAAAGAATCCCCAAAAGAGAGAGTTTCAATCACCCGCGAAACGCCAAAATCAGCAATACACGGAACCTCACCTTTGAGCAAAATATTTTCCGGCTTTAAATCACGATGGACGATTTTTTGAGTATGAAGATGAGTTAAACCGTCTAAAACTCCTCCCATTAATTCAACTGCTTTTTCAATTGTTGGAGCTTTTCCACCGTTTGCCCTGAGCCAGTCACGCAATGAACCGCCATCAGCGTATTCGCTGACGATGACAAACATTTGGTCGTGCATAAAGCCGTCCATTACTGAAACGACCTGTTTGTTTCCGCTGGCTTCGATCCAAGTATTGACTTCACGCTTAACCGTTTCGAGGTCAATACCGCCTTGATTTTGACTGGAAATGAATTTAAGCGCAAAAGGCACCCTTTTATCCGCCAATTCAATCTTTTTTTCAGCCAACCAAACTTCACCAAAACCACCTTTGCCAAGAAATTTGACTAACGTAAAATCTTTAATTTCGTCACCGATTTTTAGCATAATTTACTCATCTTTTTGGTTTTACCGACCTAAAATAATTATCTTTTTGCAGTCAGTATAAACCTTTTCCGCCACATCCGGAATAAAATTATCAAAATTCCAACCCTAAATCCTTAATTTAGAGCCTAAATTTTCCTAAATTTTCCTAATTCCAATTCCCAATGATTTTCTGATTACAAGATTAGCTTAGAAACAATTGTTAGTGGATAATAGAAATTTTTATGCCCCAAACTTTAGAAAAAAATTCAGGCTATGCACCACATATTGCCCTTTTGTTTGTGCAATTATTTTTCGGCTCTGCCCCGGTTTTCGGCAAATTTGCTTTACAAACCTTTTCTCCATATTCAATTGTCGGTTTTCGGGTGGGCGGGGCGGCATTGGCATTTTATTTTTTTCAAAGATTTCGCGGTTCTCTGGAGCTTGAAAATCGCAAAGATTATCTTTATTTTGCTGGATTCGCCTTTATTGGAATTGTTTGCAATCAACTGTTTTACTTCAAAGGACTGTCGCTCACCAGTGCCACCAATGCCTCCCTAATTGCTGTAATGATTCCGGTTTTCGCTATTTTGATAAGTGCGATGTTCGGAAACGATAAACTTACCTGGCGCAAGGTTTTAGGGATTATTGTGGCGGCTTTTGGAGTAACAATTTTGATCAATCCTTTTAAGACTGAATTTTCCTCAACTACATTTTTGGGTGATATTTTGGTTTTGCTCAATAGTTTTTCTTACGCCTTTTATGTGGCAGTTTCAAAAAGATTTATCAGCAAATACGGGGCATTAAAATCAATTGCGTGGTTATTTATTTTTGGAAGTATTATCAATGTTCCGATTGGTTTGTATTTTTTAGCGCAGATGGATTTGTCCCAAGTTAGTGCCTTTTCGTGGCTGATGATCGGTTGTTTGGTAGTTTTTCCGACTATTTTGGCTTATTTTTGGAACGCCTGGGCATTGGCACGAGTTGAGCCGAGCATTGTTGTGGTTTATGTCTATTTACAACCTTTGATCGGATTTTTTTCGGCGGTAATTTTTTTGGGCGAACATTTTTCAATTCGCCCGGTTATTTCTGCAGTATTGATTTTTATTGGTGTTTTTTTAGTTACCCGAAAAAGCAATGTGACCATTCACAAGACTTAAAACTACTTTATCGTTTGAATCCAAAGCTACCAGATTTGCTGTTTTACCAACTTCGATTGAGCCAAAATCTTTTTCAATTCCCAAAAGTTTGGCCGGATTTGCGCTAGCCATTTTAGAAACATCAACTTCTGAAATCCCGATTTTGAGCATTGTCCGCACCGCATCAATCATTGTAATAACCGAACCTGCAATACTTCCCCGCTCATTTTGGGTTTTGCCATTGATAACTGAAATATTTTCTTCCCAAATTTGGTAATTCCCGTCACCCAGCCCCGTTGGAGCAACCGCATCCGAAATCAACATCAAATGGTTTGGGGATTTAACCTTAAAGGCTAATTCCAACA
>DAORIL010000317.1:0-7450 GCA_035438525.1 Pyrinomonadaceae bacterium | reverse complement strand
CGAACTCGAAAACGGATTTGAAGACCACGAAGTAGCTTTGGTCGAAGGAATTGCCCATCAAATCGGCCCCGCACTTGAGCGAGACCAGCTTTCTGCCGAAGTAATGCGCCTCAAAAGCGAACTACACCAAAAGCATCAGAGCGAAATCATCGGACAGGCTCCGACAATTCGCCGCGCCATCGAACTTGCACTAACTGTGGCAGATACCAACACAACTGTTTTGATTCAAGGCGAAAGCGGAACCGGCAAAGAACTTTTGGCAAATTTAATTCATTACAATTCAGGTCGCGAGGATAAACCGTATATTAAATTAAACTGCGGTGCAATTCCCGAAAGCCTTTTGGAATCTGAGCTTTTCGGTCACGAAAAAGGTGCATTTACCGATGCCCGTAATCAACGCAAAGGTCGTTTTGAAGAAGCCGACGGCGGAACACTTTTTTTAGACGAAATCGGTGAAATGCCGCTTTCAGCGCAAGTTAAATTATTGAGAGTTTTACAAGATGGCGAACTAACCAGAGTCGGAGGCAACACAGTCGTTAAAACCGATGTTCGTGTCATAGCCGCGACTAATGTTGAGCTGGAACAAGCCATCGAAGACGGTAAGTTCCGTAAAGACTTATATTTCCGGCTTTCGGTTTTTCCGATTACGATTCCGCCGCTTCGTCAACGCCCCGAAGATATTCATCTGCTCGTTTATCATTTTCTCGAACTTTACAAACAAAAAACCGGACGTTTCGTTTCAGGTATTTCAAAAGAAGCAATTCGCGCCATGATCAATTATGAATGGTTCGGTAATGTCCGCGAACTTGAAAATGCAATTGAACGTGCCGTTATTATTGCATCAGGTCGGCAAATTGAACTTGATGATTTACCTGAAGCAATCAGCAAAAAAGCCTTTGAATCTTATGCTCAGGCTCGCCACGAACGCGCTAAAGCCGCCAGCGAAGGTCGTGCAATAATTCTTGAAGTTGATTTTCCTGCGACGTTGGAAGAAATCGAGAAACAATCAATCGAAATGGCTTTGGACTACACAGGAGGCGACAAATCCCGCGCCGCTCGTTTATTAAACATCGGCAGGAAAACACTTTACCGTAAACTAGAAGAATATCAGCCGAAAGATTAAAAATATGTTTCAACGAAATTTTTGATAAACATATTTGGCGATCTGAATATCCTGCACCGCGACTCCAGTTAAATCTGCCACCGTAATTTGCTCATCATTTTTTCTTTGTAAATCCGGATTAACAATAACATTTCCAAACTCGTTGATTTTATCTTTTGAAATATTTGCGTGTGAAATGTCGCCGTGATCAACGCATTGTCCAATGCTATCCGCCACGACAATATCCGCTAATTCAAAGATATTTGCGTCAAGTTCCTGTTTCCCTTCGGCATCGGCTCCAACTGCGGTGATGTGTGTTCCCTTTTTGATTTGGTCGGCAAAAAGTAAAGGCGTTTTGGCAGGTGTGGTTGTCACAATCAATTGACAATTTTCCGTTATATTTGAAATGTTAGTTGCGGTTTCAATCTCAAAACCTTTTTCGGACATTTCCTGCTGATATTTCTTTAGTTTCTCTTGATTTCTTCCCCAAACAATGGCTTTTCGACAATCAGTAACTTCTTTTAATAGCTCCAATTGCAAACGTGCCTGAATTCCGCAACAGATAATTCCAATGGAATCAATCTTTTTCGGCGCAAGATATTTAGCAACAACAGCTCCGGCAACTGCGGTGCGAATGTCAGTCAAATAACCTTCGTCAAGCAAAATTGTCAACAATTCACCCGTCTTTTGGCTAAAAACCAACATTAAACCATTGGAAGACGGCAGACCGATTTTCGGGTTTTCGTAAAATCCTGACGCGATTTTGACAACATAAAAATCATCGTCGCGGATATATCCGTATTTGAGGTGAACATCGGCGCGCCCATTTTCAAACCTTAAATAACCAACCGACGGAACAACCGTTTTATTTTGTGAATAAAGGACAAAACCTTCCTCAATCGCTCCGATAATTTCGGAATAATCCAACGCAGTTTTAATTTGGTCAAGTGTATAAATCTTAGTCATTTCCACCAATTATTTTTTTCAGTTTTTCAAAGCTAATATTGCCGCCACACATTATCAAAGCCGTATTTTTATTGGCAAATCGCTCTTTCTCTTTCAAAAAAGCAGCAATTGTCACGCCTGCTGAGCCTTCGATAATTTGCCGATGATGTTCAATTGCGAAACGCATTCCGTCCGCAATTTCAGTTTCATTGACCAAAATAAAATCATCAATATACTTTTGGCAAATTTCAAAAGTTATCGAGTCTTCATCAAGTCCGCCTGCCGTTCCGTCCGAAAGCGTCGGAGATTCGGAAACATTGATGATTTTTCCTGCTTTCAAACATTCATACATTACGGGAGCATTTTCGGGCAAACAACCGATGACCTTTATTTTCGGGTTAATTTCTTTAACATATCCGGCAATTCCGCCAATTAAACCGCCGCCGCCAACCGCCACCAGAACATAATCCAAATCGGGCAATTGGTGCAATAATTCAACGCCGATGGTCCCTTGTCCGCCGATAACTTGTTCATCATTGTAAGGCGAAATATAGATTTGTCCCGTTTCACCCGCAACTTTTCGCGCTCTGGTTTCAGCTTCCAGCGAATCTGCTCCATAAAACTCGATCGGAACATTAAACGATTTAATAGCATTAGCTTTAACGGGTGCAACATTATGTGGTAAATAGATTGTGCCTTTGGTTTGGGTTTGAGTGAGTGCATTAGCCACGCCTAATCCGTGATTTCCGGTCGAAGCAGTCACGATTCCTTTGGCTTTTTCAGCCTTGGAAAGCGATAAAACTTTGTTGAGTGAGCCGCGAGCTTTAAACGAGCCTGTCACTTGCAGATTTTCCAGTTTTAGAAAAACTTTGCCGTTGCTCTGACTACTCAAGTTTTCCGAGTAATCGAGATAAGTTTCTCTGATGTAATTTCTAACTCTTTGTTCAGCGCGGAGAACTTCTGTTTTAACGTTCATCATTTAAGCCGATTTTACCTGATTATGGGCTTAAATCAATCTTTGATAAATTATTTTGGGATTCCGGTCGAATGTTGGGCGACTATTTGCCATTTGCCGTTTCTCTTGATCAAAACTAAAGTGACTCTGTAATTTCCGGCAATATCTTTTCCTCTGTTCTGACCTTTGACGATGGTTCGGAAGTTGGCTAAAGCAGTTTTTTCATACAAATAAATTTTTAGTTCGTCAATGGCAAAAGAATCATAGACAACATCGCCTGTTCGCTGATCCTTCAACCTTTGCTCCCGGCTCAAAACTATCCCGCCAGGATTTGAGAAAAAATAATCTTCAGCTAAAATGATTTCAAGTTTGGTCACATCATTATGCGCGAACCCATCTGTAAAGTCATCAATAACTTGCCTTACCGCTTTTTCATCAGATTTATTATTAATTGCTTTTTGACCGAAAATTAAAGTATTAGCAACCAAAATTACTATTATCAGAATGATTTTTTTCATCCGTTCCTCCGTTATTTTTGTAGATTTTTTTGTTCCTCCTTTATTGATACGATTTAACTTTAACTTTATTCCCACGCCTCCAAACTTACTATTTTGCTTTCAAATAATCATTCGGTTCAATCAATTGCATATCAGGGCTACTTTTGACCGCATCGCGCAGATAAGCAATGTGACCTTGACCGAAAATAACCAAAACACGATCTTTCGGCGAATCAATTATTTGAGAGAGATTAGTAAAAATTCTGAAATTTCGCTGATACCAGGCAGCTAAAACATCTGCTCCGACAAATTTATCTTTACTCCGCACGCGAGCCATTTGGAGATAAAATTCTTTGGTTTGCTCCTGCAAAAGCGGTTGATTCAATTCAACCAGTGTATCCCGAACGGTCATTTGAGCCTGTCGGTTTTGCATTGCCTGCGCTTCGCCGATTACTTTTTGAAAGAATTGCAGAAATTGAGTATTTTTCGTTTCATTTGCCGCCGCCATCAATGAATCAAAATCCATCCCGAGTTGATGGTCTGCCATAAAAATCCTTTCGTGTCCGAATTGTTTCGCCAGACGAAAGCCGATTTGTTCCGTTTCATTCGCCGTCAGTTTGTAATTGCCTTTCAAATATTCCTGATAATTATTTTGGACGACCGTATTTTCAGGAACTCTTTCGACCACGATCTTAGTCGGCTTGAATTTCGCCAGCAAATCTAAAACTTCGGCGATTTCTTTTTGTTTTTTGTCCGAAAGATGGTCAGGAAAATTACTTTTGACTAAATCGGCATTCGGATTGGCAAAATGATAGACCCCAAGAATCATCACTTGTGCTTTTTCCTGCGCCGGGACAAAAATAGCAGAAATCAAAAATAACGTGATAAAAAAAGTAAATATTAGTTTTTTGTCCATAAATTTTTCCTGTTTAATTATAAATTGAGGGTTACTTTTAATACTGTTTATCTGTCATATTGTCATTTCAGCTTAATCTTTAGAATATTAACATCTGTTAACTTTTCCGGTGCAGCAAATTTTCCGCCATCACCAAGCAGATTCCATTGGCTATTGGCGATAAAATAGAATTGATCTCCGCTCAAAACTCCCAAGGTGACTTCGTCAAATAAAGGATTATTTGCTTCTAAAATCTCAAATCTTTCAACCCTATTCAAATCTTTCGACAAGACGAAACGAATCACTCGTTGCGGATTTACGCCGTTTTGTGTCGCAATTAAACTGTTTTGGCGAAAATAAAGTCCATCAATTCCGAGCATCGTCGAATTTTCGGCAGGAATGATTTTCGTAACTTCTTTGGTGGCTAAATTGATTTTGAAAATGCCTTTTGAATAATCCGCCATCAGCATATATTTTCCATTCGGCGTAAAATCCAAACCTTGCGGAGAAACAAAATTCGCGCTTTCCAAAAAAGGTTCGATTTCATCTTTGGCTCTGCGAATAATAAAAATCATCGGATTAATTGAATCAGTTGCGTAAACATCTCCATTCGGCGCAATACTCAAATCGCCCAGCCAATGGGCTTTCGGTTGATTGGAAACGCTGTATTTTTTAATGAGTTTACCGCTTTTTAAATCAAATTTGAAAATTCCGGTCATCCCGTTTTCTTCAGCTTTCAAATCCGGCATTTGTTTATGTGCCGAACTTGCTGCCCATAAGATTTGGCGTTTACTGTCAATTTTTATTCCGAAAACACTCCATAAACCAAGGCTTTTATCAGCAAAAATGGTTGTTTTGCCATCTGCACCAACTTTCAAAATTTTCCGTCCGGCAACGCTGGCAAGATAAAAGTTTTTCGTTTTGGCATCATAGGCTACGCTTTCTGCAACTAGTCCTTTTTCGTGAACGTTGAAAGCCGTTTGTGCCTGATTGGTTGGTTTAGCGTTTGCCTCAAATGTTTTCACTAAATTTTGAAAATCGGCAGTTGTCTTAAGTGAAGCAAAATCATCATCTTTCTCAATCGGATAAACGAGCTTCATTGCCGCGAGTTTGGTCAAACTTGTAATTGCTTCGCTCGTTTTACCATTCAAATTGTAAGCAATCGCCAGATTATAAGTAATCCGCGGATGATTCGGATTTAAGGAATCTGCCTGTTTCATATTTTCCAAAAAGGCGGGAAAATCTTTGGCATGATACGCTTTAATTGCCAATCTTTCGTAGGCGCGTGAATCTTTTGGCGGCTCGCTCGGTTGGGCAAAAATAGAAATTTGAAAAACTATTACTAAAACGGTAATTGAATAGAAAAACTTCAGCATTAATTTCTCCTGATTTTATTTTTCGGACGGATTGTCATAATAAGTGTGGTCTTTGGTTATCAATCCGTTTTCGATGGTAAAAATTGTGCAAATTGGTAAAGACCATTTTGTTCCGTCGGGCGCAGTTCCGGATGAAACAAATTCAACGATGACAGTTTTATCGCCCGCAGCATAAAGCTGCACGACATCATCCCGAATATCTTTTGACATTGCTTCCATCTCTTTGTATTTTTTGACAGTTTGTTGACGGGTTTGTTTGACTGCTTTTTGTCCAAAAGCAGGGTCTAAAAATTCCGCCGGATCAGCATAAAGTGCTGCCATTTTCTCCCACTCATGCTGGTTGAAATACTCAAAAACCTTTTTAGCAATAGTTGCATTTTTTTCTTTTGAGTTGGTTAAGGCACTGACTTTTCCATCACTTAGTAAAAAACAAAGGCTAAAAACAACTATCACAAATAATTTAATTTTCATTTTAATTTGTCTCCGTTTTATCCTGTGGAATTCCCATATCCATAAATAATTTCCATGCGCCGTCTTTTTGTTTTTTCCAGATGGTCACATATTTACCTGCCTCGACGGTTGGTTTTCCGTTTTCTTCGTAGTTGTAACTGTATTTGCCCGTTTCATAAACCATCTCGCCATCTAACCAAATATTTATCGTGGTCACAGTAACTTTGATATTTTTAATTTCTTTGCCGACTCCTGCCATTGCATTTTTATAAAGTGCGAGAAGTTGTTCATGACCTTTAATCACTTTTCCACTGCTGGTTAATAGTTTTCCGTCTTCGGCAAAAATATCAACGACCATTTCCGGTTTGGCTTTTTCCCAGGCTTCACACCATTGAGCATTGCCTTTTTCAATCGCCAGTTTGGCTTCTGCCAAAGTTTCCGAATCTTTATTATTTTGTGCAATTAATGAAATCGCTGTAAATAAAACAATTGTAATAATTAAATAAATTTTCTGCATTTCAACCCCTCATCTGATCAGTGCTTCTTTGAAAGCCGATTTTATTAAACTGTCAAAAGTTTCTTCAAAATAGTCGCCGTTTTCCTGATTATCGCCTGCGAACTTTTTGCGCCATGCCGGAACATCAATTTTTTGGCGGGCAATTTTTGCCATATCTTCAATTTTTAAGGTCGGATTGTGGGTCGTTTCTTGTTTGATAAGTGTATTAACCTCTGTCACCAAAGCAATTATCTGATTAAGGTAATTATTATCATGCAAAATTTCGCCGTGTCCGGGAATGATGGATTGCAAATTCATTAAACCAATCTTTTGCAAGGTGGCAGGCAATTCTGCCGGAAAACCACCGAAAAAATATGGAACGGGATGCACCATCAAATCTCCGACAGCGGCAATTTTTTCTTTCGGCAGATAAATAACCGTATCTCCAGCAGTGTTTCCGCGTCCGAGAAATTTAATTTGCACTTCACGATTGCCAAGATTGAGATTCAAGTCTTCGGTAAATGAAATCGTGACAGGATTGAGAACAATATTTTTAAATTCGGAAACAACTTCGTCCAATCCAACTAAACTGACTTCCAAATCCTTTCTGAGCGCATCGGACAACGGCACTCCGTCGTTATCTTTGCCTGATTCAAGCATTTTTTTGAATCTTTCGCGCCGTGTCGGGTAATTGGCAATTGCCATCGGATTATAATTTTCAATCATTTTTTGCG
>DAORIL010000316.1:0-7466 GCA_035438525.1 Pyrinomonadaceae bacterium | reverse complement strand
GATCGACGCCAAACAAAGCAATATGGATTTGCTCAAGCGTCTGCAAGAATTAAAAGCCGATTCTTTTTCCATCACCAATGATGACGAAATTGCTAGTTTAAGTTCGCGTTATTTGCAGATGCCAAAGGATTTAGAAGAAGTTCTATCGCCAATTCCGTTTATTGTTCCGGCGCAACTTTTTGCTGCGTTGCTAGCCGAAGCAAAAGGGATAAATCCTGACGAACCGCGCTCATTGTCAAAAGTTACGAAAACATTATGAAAAAGTGGTCAGGGGTCAGTAGTCGGTGGTCAGTGTCCCTTTATAAAGCATCTGTGCTTATCTGTGTTCATCTGTGGTTAATAACTCCTATGTTTTCGCAAAATAAACCTTGTCAATTAGACGAAAAAACATTGCAGTTTGTCGGCAACCCTATCGAACAAGCGCGATGTTTATTGCGTCCAAATAAAATCGGCGGTAATTTGGCGGAGGAGTTAAAAAAAATGCCCGATCCATTGGAAAAACTGATTGGCGAAAAAGTTAAGGTCAAAAAAGAAAAACTGCGTCAATATTTGAGCAAAAATAAGATTGACGAGCAAAATTTAGGTGGCAGTTTGGACGAAATCTTATCTAAAGCAAAATTGCCTAACAGCGAAGAAATTCAAGCACTTTACTTTATTATCCACGATACTTCTTCGCCTTATTTAAAAGATGCAGATAGCTTTCCGCCCGACATCAACGATGCAACTTACAAAGGAAATAATCTCGAAAATTCGCTCAAAAATCCGGTAGCGCACATTTTTGTTAATCGGGTTGGTGAGTCAATAACGACCACTCCTTTTGCCGAAGCTGTCCGAAAAGGTTGGGGAACAAAGTTTGCCCGCGATATTTTGAAAGCAGATGCGAAGGGATTGCAGATTCATATCGAACTAATTCAACCGCGCCGTCGTGATAAATCTAATCCTAATCCTAACAATGATTTAATCGCACCTGCAATTGGTTTTACCGATGGGCAATACGAAAGACTTGCGCTGCTTTACATTTGTGCGAGTGTTCGGCGAGGAACTTGGCTGATTCCTTCTTATCATTCGGCGATGGATGCCGGAATCAAAGACGCTCATGATGATCCGCAAAATTTTGAATTGAAAAAATTTGCCGATAAATTAAAAAAGTTGATAAAAGCTACTGATTAAATCTGAAAATTAGAACGCAGTTTCCCCATCATTAAAACGAATCGTATTTCCGTGCATCCAACCCGCAACACCGTGTTCACAAATGACTCGATACCATGCTCCGTCTCTTTCTAAAATATTGAGACGGTCATTTCTGGGCAACGAATCTAACACAGTTGAACTCGGCGCAGAACGGATATTTGCACTATCACTTAAAACAGAGCCATTAAATTCCGAATCTTTTCGAGTATTGTTTCGTAAATCGTGCTTTCCGCTCGAAATCTGCACATTTTCACTGGGTTTTTCAGTATTTGAACTGCGGAGCTGAGAAAGTATCAAGATAAAAACTCCTCCCACTAATGCACTTCCTAACAGCAATCCGATAACCAAAACAAGGAAATAATTCCAGATATTTCTCTTTTTTTCGACTATGACCGGAACAACATTTCCTGATGCCGGAATTTGATAAGTTACTTGCGGAGTTGGTGGAAGTGGTTGCGGAATATCAATTTTTATCGGTTCGTGATGAATTAGAGTCTGTTCTTCTAACTCCTCCACGCTATTTTCGGATGGCAAAACGAAATTATCTTCAATCAAATCCGTTCCATCATCAGTGCAATAGGCGAGAGAGTCTTCAAAAACTTTGCTGCATTGCGGACATTTTTTCATAACTGTCGTTTCTCGGTGATTTTCTCGCTCGTTTGCTATAATTATAATTTGCTTTGTCGAAAATAGCATTAGTTAGGTTGTAAAAATAAATGAAAATAGCAGTAGCAATGAGTGGCGGAGTAGATTCATCAGCCGCCGCCGCAATTCTCAAAGAAGAAGGGCACGAATTAGTTGGTTTTACGATGCAGCTGTGGAATCAACGCCGAAATATCAATGTGGACGAAAATGGCGATCCTCTCCCATCGCGCTGTTGTTCACTTGATGATGTTTATGATGCACGTCGGGTAGCTGAAACTTTAGGGATGCCGTTTTATGTTCTAAATTTGGAAAAAGACTTTGAGCGAGATGTGGTTAGTCCGTTTGTGCAGAGTTATTTAGATGGCGAAACGCCGATTCCGTGTGTGGCTTGTAACTCACGTTTAAAATTTAATTCATTGGACCGAATGGCATTAAGTTTAGGCTGTGACAAAGTTGCCACCGGACATTATGCGCGAGTTGAATTTGATGAAAAAGCCAATCGTTATCGGCTCTTTCGCGGCAAAAATCATTGGAAAGATCAAAGCTATTTTTTGTGGGAATTAAACCAGGATCAGCTTTCGCGCTCACTCTTTCCACTCGGCGAAATGTTAAAATCTGAAGTCCGCGATGTTGCCCGCGAAAACAAACTCTACACCGCCGAAAAACAAGAGTCGCAGGAAATTTGTTTTGTGCCGGACGGAAACTATTCGGGCTTTATTGACCGTTATTTAGACCACGAAAATCGCGCCGACGAAATCCCCGAAAAAGGTAAAATCGTCAACCAACAAGGCAAAGTTCTGGGCGAACACACCGGAATTCACCGCTACACCATCGGACAACGCCGTGGATTGGGCATCGCGCACGAAAAACCGCTCTATGTGGTGCAAATTGAACGACTTAAAAACCAAATCATCGTTGGCGAAAAAGAAGATCTAGGCTCAATCGAATTCATCGCCAAAGGTGTCAATTGGGTAGCATTTGATGAACCAACCGAACCCGTCCGCGCCAAAGTAAAGGTGCGTTATCGCCACGAACCCGCACCTGCGACTATTTACGCTTTGCCTGATTCAAAAGCCCGAATCGTTTTTGACGCACCGCAAGACGCAATTACGCCCGGTCAAGCGACAGTTTTTTATGACGAAGAAACTTGTGAAGAAGTTGTTGGCGGCGGATGGATTGTGAAGGGATGAAGGATAAGGGATGAGGGATGAAAAAGATTTGCACTGTTTTGAGCAAATCTACTGTTTTGTTTCCATCAACCTAAATCTTGGTTTATAATCAAACTATGGCAATTACTAAAAAACGATTAAGCAAAACGGCAAAAGAAGCCTTAAAGAAATTGAATGAGTCAAAACTTTTAGCGGCTTCAAAAGCCTCGATGGAACAAAATTCAAATCAAGAGTTTAAAACTACAGATATCGTAAATAAAAATCTGACGGCAAATAAAATGCGTCCGAATAAAAAACGCGGATAATTTTGCTGATGACCAAAGCAGAACTCCGCCAAATCTATCTAGCCAAACAAAAATCGCTTTCCAAAATAGAGCGAAAGGAAAAGTCTCAACAAATTGTGGAACAGTTTTTCACAAACTTTCCGCTTAAAAACATCAAGAATCTGCACCTCTTTTTATCCATTGAAAAAAACGGGGAAGTAGAAACGAAATTCATTTACGAACGAATTTGGCGGAATTATTCGTCTATTCACACCTTTGTTCCACGTCTCTGCGGGGCGAATTTAGAACACCTCGAATTTACTGCAAATACACAACTTAATATTAATAGCTGGGGAATTACTGAACCTATCGGGCATAACTTAGTTAATGAAAAAATGTTTGACGCGGTGATTGTTCCATTGTTGTGTTTTGATGAAAAAGGGCATCGAGTCGGCTACGGCAAAGGTTTTTATGACAGATTTTTGGCGAAATGCCGAACGGATTGTATAAAAATCGGAGTGAACTTTTTTCCACCTGTGGAAAACTTTTTCGAGTTAAATGAATTTGACGTAAAACTTGATTTTTGTCTCACGCCAAATTCGGTTTGGAAGTTTTGAGTCTCAGGTCTCAATTCGCAAGTTAATTGCAAATCGTAGTTTGGTAAATTTTTTTTACTTTTGCCTTTTAACTTTTAACTTTTGCCTCATTATTTTTTTCTTTCAAAAGATCACGGATTTCGGCCAATAACGCTTCTGATGGTGGCGGCGGTGTGGCAGCAGCTAATTTAGCAAAATAGCTCATCGCCCATTTTGCCAATAAAAACATCACAAAGCCAACAATTACAAAATTTAAGATGTCACTGATAAGCTGTCCGTAACGCAAAAGCGGTGCTCCGGCTTTAATTGCCGCATCAATATCAACTACGCCATCTTTCATTGGTAATGGAACTGAACTTAAATTAATGAACTTTTGTTTGAAATCCATTCCGCCTGTTATTAAACCGACTATCGGCATAATAAGTCCTTCGGTAAAAGTTGAAACAATTTTGCCAAAAGCCGCGCCTAAGATGACACCAATTGCCAAATCCAGCACATTTCCGCGACCTAAAAACGCCTTAAAATCTTTCCACATAAAAAAATCTCCTCTGGTTTATCTGTTAAAAAGGGGGCATAAACAAAATATGTTGAATAGGTTTCTGCGTCAAGCAAATAAATTTAAGACAAAAACTGTAAAGTTTTGTAAATGTTTAGACTAAGGGAAGTTTTTATGCGTCTAAATAACCAAAGCGTAGTTGATGCGCTAAAAAATCTAGTCAAATAAAATTTGGGGGTAATAATGAAAAAATTATTCGGTTTAAGTTTAATTATTGGAGTAGTTCTCGGACTAAATGCTGTGATTTTTGCACAGACTGAAGGCAATATGCCGCCACCGCAAGGCGGACCGGGCAAAATGCGGCGCGGCGGTCAAGATGGACCGGGTGGACCTGACGGACCGGGCGGACGTGGGATGCGTGGCGGAAAACGCGGCGGAATGCGCGAAGGACGCGGCGGCGGACCGGGTGAAATGCGTGGCGGCGGATTTGGTATCAGTGATGATGAGATTTTTCAGTTAAATCTAACCAATGATCAAAAAGTGAAATTGTTTGATTTTAGAAAGAAACTGTTCACTGAAAGAGAAGCAATGCGTAAAAATCGTCAACCAGGTGAAGGTATGATGAAACCGGGTGAAGGTATGAATCCTGACGAAATGCGTCAATTGATGTCAGCAAAAAACCTTGGCACATTAACCGCGGAACAAAAGGCCAAACTTGATGCGATGGAAGCCAAACGTAAAGAAATGATGACTAAGAGACAAACTGAGATGGAGTCCATGAAAACCAAAATGGAACAAACTCATCAGGAATTCTTAAACATCTTTACGCTTGACCAACGCAAACAGCTTGAAACAATCAGAGCTGAAAAAGGTAAGAAAATGCAGGAAATGCGTCAAAATCGTCCAAACGGACCGGGCAGACCAGGTCAACCAAATCAGCCGAATCAACCAAAAAAGCCTGAGTAATTAAAGAGGCAAAAAGTAAAAAACAAAGGAGATGATAAGGGAAATCCCTGCTCATCTCCTTATATTTTTGTTTTGTAAAGTTTGAAAATTACTCAGAAACTAAAGTCTCAACTCTGGATGTCAGAGTTTTCAATAGTTCATCTTTCTGTTTGAGCATTTGCTTGTAATCATATGATTCAGTGTGATGTAATTCGTCAAGCAACGAGATATGCTCCGCCTTCAATATTTTCAATAAAAGTTCTCTTTCCTGTTCGTTGATTTCTAATGTCAAAATATTTACCTCCATATATTCCCTTACAATCCCTTTTCAGTAGGAACTTTAATTGTTTGTTCCACTTGAACTCTTGGAGTTAATTCAGCATGAGGCTTGTTAGTTGATTTGATTGCGATATGCGGAGCAATAATCAAGGCTACAATACTCATGAGTTTAATCAGAATATTCATCGAAGGACCCGAAGTGTCTTTGAACGGATCGCCGACAGTATCACCTGTCACACTAGCTTTATGTGCGTCACTTCCTTTGTATTCCATTTTGCCGTTGATCTCGACACCTGCTTCAAATGATTTTTTAGCATTGTCCCACGCCCCGCCGGCGTTGTTTTGGAACATTCCCATCAAAACACCTGAAACGGTGACACCTGCTAATAAACCTCCGAGAACTTCGGGTCCGAAAGCAAATCCGACAATTACCGGAGTAACAAGCGCAATTGCACCGGGAAGCATCATTTCTCTGAGCGATGCCTTTGTCGAAATAGCAACGCATTTATCGTATTCAGGTTTTCCCGTATAATCCATAATTCCCGGGATTTCTTTGAATTGACGGCGAACTTCTGTGACCATCGCCATTGCTGCCCGACCAACCGCTGCAATCGCCAGCGAAGAAAAGATAAAAGGAATCATTCCGCCGACAAATAATCCTGCCAGAACATTAGCTTTATAAATATCAATTGAATCAATTCCAGCGAGACCGACATAAGCGGCAAATAATGCGAGAGCTGTCAGGGCTGCCGAAGCAATTGCAAAACCTTTACCTGTCGCGGCTGTTGTATTTCCAACTGCGTCTAAAATATCGGTTCTTCCACGAACTTCTTTTGGCAGTTGACTCATTTCAGCAATTCCGCCTGCATTATCAGCAATCGGTCCAAAAGCATCAATCGCTAATTGCATTGCCGTTGTTGCCATCATTCCGGCAGCAGCGATTGCCACACCGTATAATCCGGCGAAATAGTGCGATAAATAAATACCCGATGCCAAAACAAGGGTCGGAACTAAAGTAGATTCCATCCCAACCGAAAGACCGCCGATAATATTGGTCGCCGCGCCTGTTCCCGATTGCTGAACGATTGAATTGACCGGACGTTTGCCCATTGATGTGTAGAATTCAGTGACAATACTCATCAATGCACCAACGATTGAACCAACTAAAATTGCCAGAAAAACTCCGGTATTGCTGAAGTCATGACCTCTAAGAGTCATTTTTGCCGGAAGCATCCACATCACAATAAAGTAACAGGCAATTGTCGTGATGATAACCGAAGTCCAGTTTCCAATGTTCAAAGCTCTTTGAACATTACCTTTATCATCAGAAATTCTAACTAATGAACAACCGATAATTGAAAAGATAATTCCGAGTCCGGCGATGAGCATCGGCAGCAGCATCGGAGAAAGACCGCCGAATTTATCGGTGACGGCAATCTCTCTGCCTAAAACCATTGTTGCCAGAATTGTTGCAACATAACTTCCAAAAAGGTCAGCTCCCATTCCGGCAACGTCACCGACATTATCTCCGACGTTATCCGCAATTGTTGCAGGGTTTCTAACGTCATCTTCAGGGATTCCGGCTTCAACTTTACCAACTAAATCAGCACCAACGTCAGCCGCTTTGGTATAAATTCCGCCGCCGACCCGGGCAAAAAGCGCAATTGATTCAGCACCAAGCGAAAATCCTGCCAAAACTTCGATAGCTTTTTCCATCGCTGCACCGTTGACTGTTGCACCGGCAACATTCACGACATAGATGTTATAGAAGATTATAAATAAAGTGCTAAGACCTAAAACAGCAAGTCCGGCAACACCGAGCCCCATCACAGTTCCGCCCGTAAAAGCTACCATAAGCGCACTTTTAAGATCAGTTCTGGCG
>DAORIL010000315.1:0-7475 GCA_035438525.1 Pyrinomonadaceae bacterium | reverse complement strand
TAAAAATGCAGGAGGCAAAAGACAGTTTATTGTCTAAAATAACTTGACCACATCAGTTTTAAGAGTAGTCAGTAATGATAGTTCAAACAAAAAGGAAATAATAACTTTTGCTGACAAAAAACACGAAAAGGTGCAAGAAATGATTGTTGGAAAAATTATTTTTAATTACTAATCTTAGTTTTAGCTTCAATTACAAATTTATTATTTTTCCAAACCAGATTATAAAGTTCGCGGTATTCATACTCGCCGTTTATCTTTACATAAGTAGAGACTTCCACCATTTTCTTAGAAAGCGAGAAATCATAAATATTACTTTTCTTATATTGCGGAATAACTTCTTTGCCGATATCACGCCACTTTTTACTCTTATACTCTAAAAAGTGTGACTCTTGCACATCTTCTCCAAAGACATAAAACCCAATGATTGTTCTTCCATTTGCCTGTTTGAACAAAGACATTCTGAAGCGATTTTGTGCTCCATCTCCATTCCCTTCCATATAACCGTTTTCATCATCTTCAACTTCTAAAAATCTATCAAGGTATTTATTCTTATCCCGACTATCACTTTCAACATAAAAATATTTTTCGGGAAGTGACATAAAGAGTTTACGGACTAATGTAGATGATTGAGCCTTATCTTTTACTTTACTTCCTGAAGCACCGCCGCCAGTTTCATAATTACAAAATGGAATTGCGCCATGAGGAGTCCGAGGTAAATTTGGCTCTTCGCAAATTTTAACAATAATTGGCGATTCTGAAACTATCTGCGGTAATTCAATGTAAGGTTCCTTCCATTTCTCATATTCAAATTTGAAGAATGAAACACTAACAATGCCTAGAATACAGGTTAAAAATGCAGTTCTTAATTTTGAGTATTTCATATCTAAAGGATGCACTATAACTCAAAAAAGGTGCTTTTACTAAATATTTTATAAACAGAAAAAGGATGAAGAACTTTCATCCTTCATCCCTCATATTTTATCCTTAAACTAACTGCGGACGAGAAGAATCGAACTTCCACGAGGTTGCCCCCACAGGCTTCTGAGACCTGCGCGTCTACCAGTTCCGCCACGTCCGCGTTGCAACTTAAATAATATACCGTTTGTTGTTTCAAAGTTCAAAGCAGCGGTTGGAAAATATAAATCATTGATCTGATAATTCCATTAAACGCGAACTTTTCGGCTAAAAAAGATAATAAATAACAAAAATCCAAACAAGAACTTTCTTGATTTATTTTGCGGAGGAAATTACCAAATTTGTAACTTGGATAACTCCAACGATCTAAAAAAATGTCTCGCAATTGTTCAGAATGAGGCTCAAGACGAAAACATTCATCCTTTACAATTATTTTTTGAAAAAAAATCAAAACTTGGATTAATCAACCATTTATTGTTTAATAGAATCAAAAATACCAAATAAAATAAAATAAAATTCCTAATTAATGATTATTCCCCCTAATAACGATGTGACAAATTTGCTCGTAGCCTGGAGCGAAGGCAAGCAGGAGGCGCTAGATGAGTTGCTTCCGCTCATCTATGGGGAACTGCGTAAAATGGCAAAGCGGTTTATGAATAACCAGCCTTTGGGGCATACTCTGCAAACTACTGCTTTGATTCACGAAGCCTATCTGAAAATGGCTGATCAAAAAGATAAACGCTGGCAGAACCGTGCTCATTTTTTTGCGGTTGCCGGACGAGCAATGCGCCAAATTTTAGTTGATCACGCCCGAACCCGTCAGCGGGAAAAACGCGGCGGAAAAACACAGATCATTTCGCTCGATCACGTTGCCGAGATTTCAAACGAACGGGCTGCTGAAATAATTGCGCTGGATGATGCATTGAAAGGATTGGAAAAATTGGATGAGCGCAAAAGCCGGGTGGTTGAGCTTCGTTATTTTGCAGGCTTAACCGAAATTGAAACTGCCGAAGTTTTAAAAATATCGCCCGAAACGGTGCAAAGAGATTGGAAATTTGCTAAAGGATGGCTCTTTCGAGAGTTATCGAATTAGTGAACTTTGATTTTAGACCTTTGATTAGTTTTTGTGGCTCAAGTGTCTAATTCTAAATAGATTTCTTGAATTATCATTCTAAATCAAAGATCAAAATCAAAGTTCAAAGATCAACCAAATTGATGAAAGATTTAGCCAAAATCGAAGAGATATATCACGCCGCTTTGGAACTTACTCCGGCGGAACGGGATGAGTTTCTCAAAAGTGCTTGCGGAGACGATGAAGAGTTACGGTGCGAAGTTGAGTCGATTATTTCAAGCTACGAATCTGCCGGAAATTTTATCGAATCACCGCCCGAAGATATTGCCGCTGATTTTTTTACCAATCACGTTCACGAAAATCTGGCCGGGAAAGAATTCAGTCATTATCGAATCTTGTCGCAGATCGGAATGGGGGGAATGGGTGAGGTTTATCTGGCTGAAGATACTAAACTCGGTCGCAAGGTAGCACTCAAACTTTTGCCGCCGCAGTTTTCAAAAGATGCCGAACGCAAACGCCGTTTTGAACAGGAAGCGAGGGCCATTTCTGCTTTAAATCATCCGAATATCATCACCATTCACGGCATCGAGCAGACTGATGAATTTAGTTTTATTGCCACCGAATTTATTGAAGGGCAAACTCTGCGTGAAAAAGTCGAACAAGGAAAATTGAGTTGGCAAGAAACGGTCAAAATTGGAACTCAGATTGCGAGTGCTTTGGAATCGGCGCATTCAGTCGGAATTATTCACCGCGACATCAAACCTGCCAACATTATGATTCGGCGTGACGGAATAGTCAAAGTTTTGGATTTCGGGTTGGCTAAGTTAGCGGAAAGTGAAGCGTCAGAAGTCAGGAATAGAGATTGGAGAGCCGAGAATAAACCGCTGGTCCAAGAGTTTAACGATCGCTTTCACAAATCACACATCACAAATCCAAACTCACAACTGACCATCGCCGGCACAATAATGGGAACGATCAATTATATGTCGCCGGAACAAACAAGTGGGGAAACGCTGGACGGACGCACAGATATTTTCAGTTTTGGTGTGGTGCTGTATGAAATGCTGGCAGGCGTCAAACCATTTGACGGAGCGAGCGATGCGGCGGTTTATAACGCCACTATCAACCACAATCCGCCTTCTCTATCAACATTGAACCACAATATTCCTGTATCTTTAGACAAAATTATCTTTCATGCCATTGAAAAAAAACAAGCGGACCGTTATCAAACGATTTCTGAATTAAAACGTGATTTGCAGGAAATTAAGGAAGCCCCGATTCCAGATTTAGTGACCCAAACCTTCGCCGTGAAGGAAAAATCTAATTTTGCCAAGGTTGCAATTCCGATTTTGTCCGCGGTTTTACTTTCGGCAACGGCATATTTTTTAATCTTCAACCGCTCATCCAATCAACTTACCGAAAGTAAAAACTTCACTTATTCACAATTGACCAGTCAAAACGGCGAAGAACTTTTTCCGAACCTATCGCCTGATGGGAAATTTATTTTGTATTCAAGCCGTGAAAGCGGAAACTGGGATATTTATCTCAAACAAATTGACGGCTCAACTCAAATTAATTTAACTAAAAATTCAACTGCTGACGATAAAGAAGCTGTTTTTTCTCCTGACGGCAAACAGATCGCTTTTCGTTCGGAACGCGACGGTGGGGGGATTTTTGTGATGAGCTCAAGTGGAGAAAATGTCCGACGCATTACCGATGTCGGTTTTTATCCGAACTGGTCGCCCGACGGTAAAGAAATTGCTTTTTGTATTGATGATTTTAGTGAACCCGGAAGCCGGACAACAGTTCCAAGCCATTTATGGAAAGTAAAAGTTGAAACGGGTGAAAGACTCTTAATCAGTAAGCAGGATGCTGCTCAACCAAATTGGTCACCGAATGGGGAGCGGATTGCTTTTTGGGGGCTTGATTCGGGCGGGCGACGCGATGTTTGGACAATTTCTGCTAATGGCGGAGAGCCGATAGCAGTGACTAATGATGCGACTATTGACTGGAATCCTGTTTGGTCAAACGATGGCAGATCTCTCTATTTCGTCAGTAATCGCAGCGGCAGTATGAACCTCTGGAGAGTAGAAATTGATGAAAGTTCGGGCAAAGTTTTAGGGAATCCCGAACCAATCACGATTCCTTCCAATTACAGCGGTTTTTTCAATTTCTCGCGTGATGGAAAAAGTTTTGTTTATGTTCAGACCGTAAATTATTCAAACATTTTCAAAATAGATTTTAATAGTCAGACAGAAACTGTCGGGAAAGCAGCCGTTGAAATTACAAGAGGCTCAAAAATTACTACCAATCCCGAAATCTCTACAGATAATCAGTTCCTTACTTTTGATAATATTGGTGACAAACAGGAAGATGTTTTTATCGCTAAAGCTGACGGCAGTGAGATCAGGCAATTAACTAACGATGTTTATAAGGATAGAGCCCCGCATTGGTCGCCCGATGGAAAACGCATTGCTTTTTTTAGTGATGAGACGGGAAAATACGAAGGATATGTAATGAATACCGACGGCAGTGGGCGAAAAATGGTGTCGCAGCTTCCTCCTAACAGTTGGGTGCAGCTTCCCGTTTGGTCGCCGGATGGAAAACGGCTCATCTTTAATACGCGAAACAGTTATCCGGCAATCTTTGATCCCGATAAGGAGGGAGCAGCGCAAACTCCGCAATTTCTACCTGACGAAGGCGACCCAAAACGATGGTTTATGGCGTTTTCGTGGTCCCCTGACGGTAAAAAATTAATCGGATATGGCAGAGATACCGAAAAGCCTCAGTCTTATCTGATGACCTACAATTTTACAACGAATAAATACGAAACGGTTAGCGAATTTGGCACTCGTGCGCTGTGGCTTGCAGATAACAAATGCGCTATTTTCTATCATAACGATAAGATTTATTTGCTTGATACCGAAACCAAACGAAGAAAAGAGTTGTTATCGGTTGCGCCAAATCGAATTCAATCAATTTCTCTTTCTAAAGATAACCGCACAATTTATTATTCAGTGCAAAAAAACGAATCCGACATCTGGCTGGCAAATCCTCAGTAAAAATTTAGGATTTTTGCTAATAAAATTAAAAAAGGGGAGCAATGTATTCACATCACTGCCCCAAAACGCCGAGTATCCCCTTCGGCGAAAGATTACTGTTATTTATCGGATCAGGTTAAAATTAAAGGCAACCACATGACTCTAATCCTGGACAGAGGAAAGCCTCCGGCGCCGCTCCCATTTGAGTGCAGTAAGATACGGTTCAATTCCTGATTCGAATATTTAATATTAATTACCCGCAAAAACAATTGCCGGTAACAAACCATATTCGATTACCGGAACAACAATTTGCAGCTGCCAATGCGGTGCAAGTTGCACTGGGAACACTAAAAGCTGCTCCTAACATGGTGTTGGGGGCAAAACTGTTAGTTGTTCCTACACTACAAACCATATTCAAGCAATTATTAATGAGACAATCGGATTGGGTCGTGCAAGCTGCACAATTAGCGAAGCCTGAAAATGCCATTGCCGCACTCGGTGCAATGATCGAAGCAATTACGGGTAAGGCAATCATCGAAGTCAAGCCGATCTTTTTGACAACTTGCCGACGATTTAAACCTTTAAAATTAACTGCAAATTCTTTGTTGTTTTCCAGCAAATTATTTTTCTTGAAATTATCCAAAGCTAACCAAATTAGATCTTCACTGACAGATTCATCTAACTTTTTACTTAAACTTTGACCGATTTCTGCAACAGTTCTTGTGCCGTTGCACATTTGCCAGATCATTGCCGAAGTTGCGTTCAGGCAAAATGCTTTATTGGTTTTCAAATCGTAGATCAGGATCTCGTTTTCCATCTCCTGCACAACTATATTTTCATTTCGCGTTTTTGGGGTATTCATAGATATTTTTCCTTTCACCTATTAATAACGATATTCGGAGGCAAATCCCGTCATCACTCGAAAAAATATTTTTAGATTTTAAATATTTGATGAGAAGAAATTTACCGGTTGTCGTTTCAAAGCCCAACGATTATCATTGATTTAATGAAAGAAACTTTGGCTGAAAGGCTGGCAGAAGTTAAAAATCAAATCACAATCGCGGCGAAAAAAGCAGGGCGAAACAGAGACGAAATTACTTTGATCTCCGTCAGTAAAACTCATCCTGTCAATGTTTTGCGCGAAGCACTTGAAGCAGGTGCAGTTATTTTTGGCGAAAATAAAGTGCAGGAAGCCGAAGGAAAAATTGTTGAAATCGGGCGCGAAGGAATCGAATGGCATCTCATCGGGCATCTGCAATCAAACAAAGTCCGCAAAGCCGTCAAACTTTTTGATGTCATTCACACGATTGATTCGATTGAACTTGCGGAGCGTTTGGAACGTATTTGTAGAGAAGAAGGACACGCCGAATTGCAAGTTTTTGTGCAGGTAGATTTAGCGGGCGAAGAAACTAAAAATGGCATCAAAGAAGAAGATTTGCCGAAATTATTGGAATTTATAAATAATTGCAAATCTTTGAAATTACTTGGTTTGATGCAAATTCCGCCATATTTTGAAGAGGTTGAAAAAGTGCGTCCATATTTCCGCCAACTGCGCGAAATTCGTGATAAATTATTGCCAAACGGAAAACTTTCGATGGGAATGAGTCACGATTTTATGGTAGCAATCGAAGAAGGCGCAACCCATGTCCGCGTCGGAACAGCGATTTTCGGCGAAAGGGAATATAAGTAAAAAGGTAACCAAGGTTAAAGAATAAATTTATGTTAATGAGTCTGGTTTATCCAATAATTAAAATGATTGTGGTAAGTGTTGTAATGGCTATAGTTGTTTTGATGCTGCTCCGCCTGTTGATTACTTACCTTGACCCGAATCCGTTTGGCGCAGTCGGAAGATTCGCTTATAAAGTCAAAAGATTTACGGATAAATTGGTGCAGCCTTCGACCGATTTTTTATTTAAATTGAACATTACGACTAAAATTGCTCCGCTGATTACGATTTTAGTGTTTTGTATTTTCGGTTATTTTACCTTGCAGCTCTTTGGTAATGTGTTGTTTACGATCGACGGTGTCACGATCAGTGCCGCCAGTGGCAATGTCATTAAAATTATCGGATTTTTGCTCTACGGACTTTTGGGGCTTTACTCATTGTTGATTGTAATGCGAATTATTTTTTCGTGGTTTATGTCGTTTATGAATCCCGTCATGCGATTTTTGATGCGGATCACCGACCCGATCTTAGTGCCGTTCAGACGATTGATGCCGCCGATCATGATGTTCGATATTTCGCCGATTATTGTCTTGTTTATTCTCGGCTTTCTCCAAACTGCCGTGGCTGCGGTCTTTTTGGCATAGTCAAAAATTTCGATTGCGATGCAGGAAATAAGTTTTGTATTTTCCATAAATGATTGAGTTTGTTGAAAAAGACAGCGCACTGATTTTTTCAGTTCGAGTAATTCCGCGCTCATCCCGAAGCGAAATTGTCGGTGAAT
>DAORIL010000314.1:0-7478 GCA_035438525.1 Pyrinomonadaceae bacterium | reverse complement strand
AAAAATCTACCGACTTTAGGAGGCTCAGTGGCTAGATATAGAGATGCGGTGTGCAGACTTTGCCGCCGTGAAGGTGCAAAATTATTTTTGAAAGGAGACCGTTGTTATAAACCGTCTTGCCCGATTGAAAAACGCGGAACCAATCCTCCGGGACAACACGGAGCAAATGCCAGACGTAAAGTATTGGCTGGATACGGTCAGCAACTTCGGGAAAAACAAAAAGTCAAGCGTATTTATTTCGTGCTTGAAAAACAATTCCGCAATTATTTCGAGAAAGCATCCCGCCAAAAAGGTATTACGGGTGAAAACTTGTTATTCATGCTTGAACGCCGTTTGGATAATGTCGTTTATCGGGCAGGTTTTTCGACTTCTCGTCGTCAATCACGTCAGCTTGTTAATCACGGACACGTTTTAGTAAATGATAAAAAAGTTGATATTCCGTCATTTCAAGTAAAAGTCGGCGATGTCATTACAATTAAAGATAAAACAACCAAAAATGTTCATGTCGAAGGTGCCTGGCAAACTTCGGGCGGTCGCGGCCGTCCAAATTGGATCAGTGCCGGACTTGCTGATTTGAGCGTTACGGTTTCAAATTTGCCGAAACGTGAAGATATTGACGCAAATATTAACGAACAATTGATCGTTGAGCTTTACAGCAAATAGTAATTAGTTGTGGGAGTTTGGGAAGTTTAGGAAGTTTAGCTAGAAAGAACGCCTTCCCAAACTTCTCAAACTTTCTAAACTTCCTAAACCTAAAAAGATTATGACTACAAACAACCTTTGGACAGATTTTCAAATGCCGAGTCGCTTACAGGTCGAATCTGAAACTTTGACCGAGCAATACGGTAAATTCTATGCCCAGCCTTTTGAGCGTGGCTTCGGAACTACCATTGGTAATTCATTGCGTCGCGCCCTTTTGTCATCGGTTGAAGGTGCGGCAATAACAGCAGTAAAAATTGAAGGAGTTGAACACGAATTTTCATCCATCAAAGGGGTGGTCGAAGATGCGACTGATGTCATTCTGAACCTCAAACAAGTTCCTTTTAAATTGCACGGAGCAGGTCCCAAAACGTTGACTATCAACAAAAGAGGTGCAGGTGAAGTAACCAGCGCAGATATTGAACATGATGGAGATGTTGAAATTCTTGACCAAAGCTTACATATTGCAACCATTAGTGCAGGTGGAGATATTAATGTTGAAATGCGTTTGAAACGTGGCAGAGGTTATGTTTCAGCCGAATTAAACAATGATGAAGACCTTTCGCTCGGTTATATTCCGATTGATTCAGTTCATACTCCAATCAGAAAAGTAAATTATCAGGTTGAAGCAACCAGACAAGGTTCAAACACAGAATTTGACAAACTTTCAATCGAAGTTTGGACAGATGGTTCGGTTAAACCTGAAGACTCAATTGGTTTGGCTGCAAAGATCGTCAAGGATCATATGAGCATCTTCATCAATTTTGAAGAGGAAGAGGACGAATACAAATACGAAGATATTGCGCGTCCGCCGCTTCTTCGTAATGATTTACTCGACCGTTCAGTTGATGAATTGGAACTTTCGGTTCGTTCATACAACTGTTTGAAAAATGCAGACATTCGTTCAATTCGTGATCTAATTAAACGCAGTGAACGTGATATGCTGCACACCAAGAATTTTGGTAAAAAATCTCTGACTGAAATTAAAGATATGCTCCACGGAATGGGGTTGGATTTTGGAATGGATTTTGACGAACAAGGTAACCCGATACCGGGTTCAGGCGGGAGAGATTTAATAGATTAATTTCGAGTGGAGAGTGGAGAGTGGAGAGTGGAGTGTAAGAATCTCCCTACTCCCTACTTAACACTCCTACTCCCTACTTATTGTTATGAGACATTTAAAAGCACATCGTAAATTGGGAAGAACAACCGAGCATCGAATTTCGTTGCTCAGAAATTTGGCAACATCCTTAGTGAACTCGCCGAATGACTACATCGTAACAACCGTTCCAAAAGCAAAAGAACTTCGCCCATTTATTGAAAAAATTATTACATTTGCGAAAAAAGCGCAAAATGGTGGCGACGGAGTTCATTTACGACGCGAGGCTTCCAAATATTTTCACGCCGGAAACACAACTTATAAACAAGAGTTAAGCCGTTTTCGTGGTAAAAAAGGTGAAGCTAAAGAAAGACCGGAAAGAACCGCCGGAGTAAAAGCGGTGAAAAGGTTGTTTGATGAATTAGGGGTTCGTTATAAAGACCGTAATGGTGGTTATACCCGTATCATTAAACTCGGTCGTCGTAAAGGTGACAATGCAGAAATGGCAGTCATCGAATTAGTGGATAATGTTCGTGAGTTAGCGGCAAAAGGATAAAAAATAAAGGCAGTAGCGGTTGGCAGAATGGGGATTTTCCTGTAAATTGTTGATAGTTACTGCTTAATTATTTTGAGGTGTGAAAGATGAGTGAATCCGGCACAGCCGCAAAAAAAGAATCAACCCGAAAAACCGTCAAAAAAGTTACTGCCCAAACCAGCGAGGCTTCATTAAATATGTCTGAGCTTCGGGAATTAGCCGAGTTGGTTGATGCCCATGGGTTTACAGATTTTGAATTTGAAAACGAAAAAATTCGGGTTCGTTTGAGCAAACAATCAACGGCTCCGCAAATTATTCAAGCTGTTGCTCCTGTGGCAACCCCAACAGTTGCACCAGTGGTGGCATCAACTCCTAAAGTTGAAACACCACATCCGGGAGCAAAGGCTGAAACTGAAGCTTCTGCAGATGAAGATTTGTTCAAAATAACTTCCCCGATCGTGGGAACTTTCTACTCTGCGCCTTCCCCTGATAAACCAGCTTATGTTTCGGTTGGTGATAAGGTAAATGAAGCTACGGTAGTTTGTATTGTTGAAGCAATGAAGTTAATGAACGAAATTCAAGCTGAAACAACAGGTGAAGTTGTCAAGGTTTACGTTGAAAACGGTCAGCCAGTTGAATATGGTCAACCGCTTTTTGGAATCAGAAAATAGTTTGAGCCACGAGGTTTCGCGAAAAAACACGAACGATCGATTATTTTTTTTCGTGTTCTATTGGGTTGGTTCGTGGCTTTATTATTATGGTTAAACGCGAAATCAAAAAAATATTGATTGCCAATCGTGGCGAAATTGCTTGTCGAATTATTTGGACCTGCAAAGAAATGGGAATTAAAACGGTTGCCGTTCACTCCGAAGCCGACCGTGAAGCTCTGCACGTCCGTTTTGCGGACGAGGCTGTTTGTATCGGTCCTGCATCTTCTGCTCAAAGCTATTTGAATATTCCGGCAATTATTTCAGCTGCTGAAATTACAAATGCTGATGCAATTCATCCTGGCTATGGATTTTTGGCAGAGTCTGAAACTTTTGCCAAAGTTTGCGAAGACTGTAATATCAAATTCATCGGACCCAGACCTGATGTTATTGGAATGATGGGTGATAAGGTTGAAGCCCGCCGGACGATGATCAATTCAGGAGTGCCGATTTTGCCGGGTAGTCCTGATCCGATTGAAAGTCCGGAAGAAGCCATCGAATTGGTTAAAAAGATCGGATTTCCAGTAATAATCAAGGCAGCCGCGGGCGGAGGCGGACGCGGAATGCGAATTGTTCGAAAAGAAGAAGATTTAGCCTCAAATTTGGAATTAGCCCAAACCGAAGCACTGGCGGCATTTAAAAACGGAACGGTTTATATTGAAAGAAATATTGAACGTCCCCGCCATATCGAAATTCAGGTTTTGGCTGACGAATACGGAAATGTTGTTCATTTGGGTGAGCGGGAATGTTCAATTCAGCGTCGGCATCAAAAACTTTTAGAAGAAGCTCCGTCACCTGTTATTACCAAAGAACAGCGCGAAAGAATGGGTGCAGTCGCCGTTAAAGCCTGTCAAAAAATAGGTTATTCAAGTGCGGGAACTTTTGAATTCCTCTTGGACGAAGATGGTTCATTTTACTTTATGGAAATGAACACTCGCGTTCAGGTCGAGCATCCGGTAACCGAAATGGTGACGGTAATTGACATCGTTCGCCAGCAAATTCGGATTGCTCAAGGCGAAGAATTAGGCTTTACCCAGGATGATGTGCAGCTTTTCGGACATTCGATTGAATGCCGGATTAATGCGGAAGACCCCGAAAAATTTACCCCGAGTCCAGGCAAAATTACAGCTTTGAATTTACCTGGTGGTCCGGGAGTCCGAATCGATACAGCAGTTTACCCAAATTATGTGGTTCCGCCGTATTATGATTCGATGATTGCCAAACTGATTGTTCATGGACGCACCCGCGAAATTGCAATCGCTAGAATGCGAAGGGCTTTAGAAGTGATGGTGGTCGAGGGAATTAAAACGACAATTCCGCTTCATCTGAGAATTATGAACGATGAAAAATTTCAAAAAGGTGATTTTTCGACCAAGTTCATGGAAGAGTTTGGTAAATAATCAAATTGACATTTATCAATTAAAAAATAACAATAATAAAAATCTTCGCGGTTCCGACTGCGTAAAAGGAGAGACTAACTAAATGGCAACAGTCAAAGAAGTTAAAGAAAAACTGGTTACAGATTTTCAATTACATAAAAATGATACGGGTTCTTCGCAAGTTCAAATTGCGTTGTTGACGCAGCGTATTACGGAATTAACTGAACATTTCAAGGTTCATAAAAAAGATAATCACTCGCGCAGAGGCTTGCTTAAGTTGGTCTCGCAACGCAGAAAACACCTCGATTATTTAAAGAAAACTGATATTGAACAATATCACGAAATGGTAAAACGTCTCGGCTTGCGTCGGTAAGACCTTACCAAATAATTAATTTAATGACATCTTCGAGTCATCTCATCAGTGTTTCCTTCGTAAGATTTGTTAGTAGTTGCTGAACGTGACAGCGTAAAGCTAATGGCAAAAGGAAACAGTCGTTAAAATAAAAAATTAAACGACGGCAGAAGCTATCACGGCGAGGCTTCTGCCGTTTTGCATTGAAAAATAGAAAAAATTGGAGAAAAAATGCCACAGAAAAAATATTTAAAAGAATCAATAAAATTAGGCGATAACGAATTGACGGTCGAAACCGGAAAGGTCGCCAAACAAGCAGATGGAGCAGTGGTGATCAGATACGGGGAAACAATGCTTTTAGTGACCGCCGTTAGTGCACATACCCCGCGCGAAGGAATCGACTTTTTCCCACTGACTGTTGAATACCGTGAAGCAACTTATGCCGCAGGACGAATCCCTGGAAATTATTTTAGACGCGAAGGAAAACCAAATGAAAAAGAAACATTGACCTCCCGCTTAATTGACCGCCCTTGCCGTCCGCTGTTCCCCGAAGGTTATAAATACGAAACTCAAATCATTGCCACAGTTATTTCTGCAGATGACCAAAATGATCCAGATGTCATCGCAATAACGGGAGCTTCGTGTGCGATGTATTTGAGCGATATTCCTTTTTTGAACCCGATTG
Source organism: Pyrinomonadaceae bacterium (assembly GCA_035438525.1). Taxonomy (GTDB): domain Bacteria; phylum Acidobacteriota; class Blastocatellia; order Pyrinomonadales; family Pyrinomonadaceae; genus JAIBCC01. Next base: position 2,022 of record DAORIL010000314.1, on the reverse strand, counting down.
CAGGTGTTCGCATCGGAATCGTCGAAGGAAAATATGTCATTAATCCGAATTATGATCAGCGTCGTAATTCGACATTGAATTTGATCGTGGCCGGAACAGAAGAAGCCGTGGTCATGGTTGAAGCAGAAGCACAGGAAGTTACCGAAAATATAATGGTTGAAGCCTTGATGCTGGCGCACAAAGAAATTAAACGCCTCTGTTTATGGCAACGGGAACTTGGCAAGGCTCTCGAAATTACCAAGCGTGAATTCGTGACACCTGTTTTAGACGAAAATTTGGTTGCAGAAATTGAGAAAAACTTTGGCGAAAAATTACGTGAATGTTTGGACACCACGGGTAAAGACAAATTGACCAGTTATGCGGCAATCGACGCCCTGAAAAAAGAAGTGGTTGAAAGTTATCCCGAGGACGAAGCAGACAAACGCTCACAAGCCTCTAAAGTTTTTGGATTTTTGAAAGAAAAGATTTTCCGCGAAGATATGTTGAGCAAACGCCGTCGCCCGGATGGTCGCAAATTCGGCGAAATTCGTCCGATTTCCTGCGAGGTGGGTTGGTTGCCGCGAGTTCACGGTTCGGCTTTATTCACCCGTGGTGAAACACAGGCAATTGTGACCTCAACCCTTGGCACAAAAATGGATGAGCAGTTTACCGACGATCTGGAAAAAGGCGAAGTCAAAAAACGCTTTTTGCTCCATTACAATTTCCCGCCGTTTTCCGTTGGCGAAGTTGGACGCATCGGTTTTACCAGCCGCCGCGAAATCGGTCACGGTAATTTAGCCCGTCGCGCTCTGGAAGCCGTTTTACCAAGCGAAGCAGAATTTCCTTACACAATCCGTATAGTTTCAGATATTACAGAATCAAATGGTTCAAGCTCGATGGCATCGGTTTGCGGCGGATGTTTGAGTTTGATGGATGCTGGTGTGCCAATTAAAAAGCCCGTAGCAGGCGTTGCAATGGGTTTGGTGATGGAAGGCAACCGTTATGCTATCCTGAGTGATATTGCAGGCGCAGAAGACCATTACGGCGATATGGATTTCAAAGTCACCGGAACGGCTGATGGCATTACCGCTTTACAAATGGACATCAAAGTTGGCGGAATCAACGCCATGATTTTATCCGAAGCGCTGGAACAGGCTAAAAAAGGTCGGTTACATATTCTGGGAATTATGGAAAAAGCTCTCGCAGAACCACGCGAAGACCTATCCAAATATGCTCCGAGAATTATTACCATCAATATTCATCCTGATAAGATCCGCGATATTATCGGAAAAGGCGGGGTCACGATTCGTTCCATTACCGAGGAAACAGGCGCAAAAATTGATATTACCGATGATGGAACAGTTAATATTGCGACCAATGATGCGGAAGCTGCCCAAAGAGCAATTGACCGCATTCGGGCAATTACTGCCGAAGCCGAAATCGGCGAAACTTATCTCGGCACAGTGACCAGAATCGTTGATTTTGGTGCATTTGTCGAAATTTTCGCAGGAACGGAAGGTTTGTTGCATATTTCCGAAATTTCAGACCGTCGTATCAAAGATGTTCGGGATGAATTGAAAGAAGGTCAGCAAGTAATGGTCAAATGCATTGGACGCGAAGGAAACAAAATTAAACTTTCGCGCAAGGCTGTTCTGAAAGATGAAAAGGCTAATGCTGCTGATAATTAAATTGAAGTAATAGTAAAAGGAAAAAAGCAAAAGTTAGGATTTAGTTTGGTTCTAACTTTTGCTTTTTAATTTATTAGGGCAAATGGTTGGTAAAGCAAAGACTCAAAGAAAAAAATATTCAAAACGCGAAAAATGTTTAACATTTTCTGGAAATAATTTCTATTGAAACTGTATATTTTTTGAACGACCACCCCAATTTAGTAATCAGACGGGGAAAAAGGCAGTAAAATAATTGAAAACGTGAAAATAAAGGTGCAAAAAGTTCAATAATTTGCTAGTATTTTCAACAATTGCCCCAACTGAATAAAAATTCATAAGTTTTTTCCAAAACTTGTGGTCGAAGATTTTTTAGCAA
>DAORIL010000313.1:0-7485 GCA_035438525.1 Pyrinomonadaceae bacterium | reverse complement strand
GATTGGAATTTTGAAAAAGCTCGTGCAAATGCCAAAAATGCCTGGAATAAAGAGCTTAGCCAAATCGAAGTAACCGATGATAACCAAGATAATTTAATCAAATTCTACACTGCACTTTATCACACTAAAATTCAGCCGAATGTTTTCCAGGACGTGAACGGCGATTATCGTGGGCTTGACGGCAAAACTCACAACGCTCCGAAAGATACGAATTACACGGTTTTTTCGCTTTGGGATACATTTCGCGCGGCTCATCCGCTTTATACAATCATTGACCAAAAACGCACCGTAGATTTTATCAATACATTTATTCGCCAATATGAACAGGGCGGACGACTTCCCGTCTGGGAACTGGCAGGCAACGAAACCGATTGTATGATCGGCTATCATTCCGTTTCGGTCATCGCAGACGCAATGGCGAAAGGCATCAAAGGGTTTGATTACGAAAAGGCTTTTGAAGCGGCGAAACATTCGGCAGAACTAAATCATTTTGGATTGGCAGGCTATAAAAAACGAGGTTATATCACGATGGAAGAGGAAAACGAAGGAGTTTCCAAAACGCTCGAATATGCTTATGACGATTATTGTATTGCCGTAATGGCGAGATCGTTAAGGGAAAATTTAAATAGTCAAAAAACAAAATCCGACCGACTTTTGATAAAAAAAGGGAGACTTACTCCAACTGAAACAAAAGCATTAGATTTAGTCGAAGATGAGACAAATTATCTCAGACGCTCACAATCCTACAAAAATCTTTTCGATGCGGAAACAGGTTTTATGCGTCCACGTCAAAATGGCGGTTGGGTTTCGCCTTTCAAACCGAATGAAGTTACGTTTCATTTTACCGAAGGAAATTCTTGGGTTTATACTTTTTTTGTTCCGCAAGATATTAGCGGTTTGATCGAATTACAAGGCGGCAAAGAAAAATTTGCCAAGAAATTGGATGAACTTTTTTCGACCGAAGACAAATTAGAAGGACGCGAACAGCCTGATATTACAGGACTTATCGGACAATATGCTCACGGAAACGAGCCTTCGCATCATATCGCTTATCTTTATAATTACGCCGACCAACCCTGGAAAACGCAAAAAATTGTCCGCAAAATTTTGGATGAATTTTATAAAAACGATCCCGATGGACTGATTGGAAATGAAGATTGCGGACAAATGTCTGCGTGGTATATTTTGAGTGCCAGCGGAATTTATTTAGTTACGCCCGGACAAACCCGCTATGATTTTGGCACGCCGCTTTTTAAGGAAATTAAATATCACCTCGAAAACGGTAAAACATTCATTATTAAAGCACCGAATGTTTCTGCAAAAAATATTTACGTTAAATCCGCCAAATTAAATGGTAAGAAATTGGACAATTCAGGCATTACTCATCAAGAGATTATGAACGGCGGTGTCTTAGAATTTGAAATGTCAGTTGTTCCGGTCAAAGATGCTTTTAAAAATTACTCCGAAAAAGTAATTGATCCTTCGTTTCTTTCCGTTCCAGTAATTGAAGCGAAAGATAGAGTTTTCAAAGGCACGACCAATGTTTCCCTCAAATCGAATACCAAAGATGCCAAAATTCTTTATTCGATTGACGGAAGCGAACCAAATCTTGAATATAAACAATCGTTTACAGTTGATAAAATCACAACAATCAAAGCAGTTGCAGTAAATTCTAAAGGCGAAAAAAGCCAGCCTGTTGAATCAAAATTGCTTCGTTTACAGCACGATTGGAGCGTTCAGCTTTTGTCAAAATACAACAGTCAATACACCGGTGGCGGTGAGATTGGGCTAATTGACGGAATTCGCGGAACGACCAATTTTGCCTCCGGTGAATGGCAAGGTTATCAGGGTCAGGATTTTATCGCCGTAATTGATTTACAGCGCGAAACTGAGATTAAAAAAGTGGGTGGCGGATTTTTACAAGTTGCGCGAAGTTGGATTTGGATGCCAACTAAAATTGAGTTTGAAATCTCAAATGATAATTTCAATTTCAAAAAAATTGCAGAAATAAAAACTGATGTTGCACCCGAAAATATGGATAATATAATTCGTGATTTTCAAACTAATATTTCGCCTGTTCGTGCTCGCTATGTGCGGGTAAAAGCGACCAATTTGGGTAAAATTCCTGCCTGGCATCCGGGTGCGGGCGACAATGCTTTTATTTTTGTGGACGAGATTTTTATTGATTAGTATTTTTATGTCAACACAACCATTATTTTTATTTCCGACTGCTGAAATCAAAGCCGAGTTTAACCTCCAATCTCGCGGCACGCTCAAATTTCAAGGGCAAATTCCGGCTTTTGTCGAAAACCTCAAAACCCGGGAAAAAAGTCACTCTAATTTTGTATTTCAAACTCACGGAATAGCTGACAGATTCTCGGAAATTTTGCGGGATTATGATCTTGCAATCGATTCGAACCAATTTTATTACGGGAATCTTTCCAATGGATTTGAAATTCCTAGTTTAAATATTTCATATCAAACCGAATCGGATATTTTTGGCGAAAATATTCAACGCGATATTTCCCCGACCCGCCGCAAAACACAAACCAGAACGCGAAAGTCACTGGGAGCTTTTATTTCTGATTTTCGGGATTTGAAATCCGGCGATTTTGTAGTTCACGTCGATCACGGTATCGGACGATTCGAAGCATTGCAAACAATTGAATCCGGCGGAGTTGAGCGTGAATTTATGCTGCTCATTTACGCTGAAAAAACTAAGTTATTTGTTCCGGTCGAACGGATGGATTTAGTTTCGCGCTACAGTTCCGGCGAAGCAACTGCTCCTACTTTGGACAAACTCGGCGGAATGGGCTGGCAAAAAACCAAAGCCAAAGCCAAACGTGCGATGCGCGATATGGCGGACGAACTTTTGCGCCTTTATGCCGAAAGAAAATTGGTGCAGGGATTTGCTTTTTCTGCCGATTCGCCTTGGCAGACTGAATTTGAAGATGCTTTTCCTTATGACCTAACGCCTGACCAAACCGTTTCGGTGGAGGATGTCAAAAACGACATGGAAACCGCAACCCCAATGGACAGATTAATTATCGGTGATGTCGGTTACGGTAAAACTGAAGTTGCGATGCGTGCTGCTTTCAAAGCGGTGATGGATGGAAAACAAGTTGCAGTTCTCACACCAACCACCGTTTTAGCGTATCAACACGCCGAAACTTTCAAAAAACGCTTTGCCGCTTTTCCTGTGACTATTGAACTTTTATCACGTTTCCGAACTGCCAAAGAGCAAAAAGCCGTGGTTGAAGCAACCGAAAAAGGTTCGGTCGATATTTTGATCGGAACACATCGCATTTTGTCAGCGGATGTCAAACTTCCTAAACTTGGATTGATGGTGGTTGATGAAGAACAACGATTTGGCGTTGGTCATAAAGAAAAACTTAAACATCTCAAAAAGAGAATTGATGTCCTAACTCTTTCTGCCACTCCAATTCCGCGAACTTTGAATATGTCGCTAATGGGAATGCGCGATATGTCGGTCATTGAAACTCCGCCGCGTGACCGTTTGGCTATTAATACTCAGGTCGTCCAATTTTCCGAAAGTGTTATTAAATCCGCCATTGAACTCGAACTATCACGCGACGGACAGGTTTTCTTTATTCATAACCGGGTTGAAACGATTTTTGCCATTGCCGCTCACTTGCAAAAAATTGTTCCGCACGCCAAAGTCGTTGTTGCTCACGGACAGATGAATGAAAAGGAAATGGAGCAGGCGATTTTGGACTTTGTTGACCGAAAATTTGATGTTCTGGTCGCGACTACGATTATCGAAAACGGAATTGATATTCCGCGGGCTAACACTATCATCATCAATCGTGCTGATACTTATGGACTTTCCCAGCTTTATCAACTCCGTGGACGCGTAGGTCGTTCTAACAAAAGAGCTTATGCTTATTTAGTAATTCCACCAGAGCGTGAACTTTCGGATATTGCGCGGCGCAGACTTTCAGCAATCCGAGAATTTTCCGAACTTGGTGCAGGTTTTCGGATTGCGGCTTTAGACCTCGAAATTCGCGGTTCTGGTAATATTTTAGGCGGACAGCAATCAGGGCATTTGGATGCACTGGGATTTGACCTTTATACCAAAATGCTGGAACGCACGATTGCCGAAATTCGCGGCGAAGTGATCGAAGATGAATTAAGTGTGTCGATTAACCTCGGCGTAGATGTTTCTATTCCAAAAGATTACATCACCGAAACTTCGCAAAGATTAAGAACTTATAAACGTATTTCTTCTGCCGATTCTGAGGAGATTCTGCGAAAAATTTATTCCGAATTATCTGACAGATATGGTAAAATACCAACTTCGGTTGACAATTTGTTTGATTATGCCCGATTGCGAAAACTCGCCGAAGAAATGAGAGTGGTTTCAATTGATAAAACGGTCGAAGGTTTTGCGGTAAAACTTGACCAAAATGCCAAAGTTTCGCCGGAAAAATTAATGGAATTTGTTCAATCAACCGGCTCCAACTTTAGTCCGAACGGAGTTCTAAGAGTAAACGTTAAAGATAGTATTTTGGAAGAAGCAAGAAAAGTCTTGGAATTTATTTCTATTGCGGAATAAATCTCGAAATATTCTTTTCTTTTTCCTAAAATTAGTTAATAATTATTGAAAAAAATTTGGTTCTCAAATTTTAGAGAGGCTCAATATCGAAAAGGTTCTTCAAAATCGTTATGAAATAGTCAGTCAACTGGGTCGCGGTGGAATGGGAGCGGTTTATCTTGCTAAAGATTTGCGCTTTGACGACTCGTATGTAGCACTCAAAAAAATCACCATCGAATTCGATAAATTGGACGAAAAACAGCAAAAACTTTTTCGCAGTGCGTTTGAACGTGAAGCCAATCTTTTAGCCAAGCTGAATCATGAATCTATTCCCCGCGTCACCGACTATTTTTCCGAATCCGATAGTCAATATCTGGTGATGGAATTAGTTGACGGTGATGATCTGGGCGCATTATTAGGGAACAGTAAAAAGTTTTTTAAGGTTGATGAGGTTTTATCGTGGAGCTTTCAAATTCTTGACGCGTTGGATTATCTTCATAATCAAAATCCCCCGATCATTCACCGGGATTTGAAACCCGCCAATTTGAAACTGACCACACGGGGCAAAATTAAACTGCTTGATTTTGGAATTGCCAAAGGAACGGATGGAAAAAGCGGTAATGCCACCACAGTCACAAACCATACTTTTGTCGGTGCTACGCTTAATTATTCACCGATTGAACAACTTTTCCGCGTCATTGACCCAAACTACCGCGATTTTATTATTGAAAAATTTGCGGATAAAGCCATAAACGTTTTAAATCAAAATGCCGATACCCGTAGCGACACTTTTGCCCTTGGTGCAACTTTTTATCATTTAACCACCGGCGTTTTACCAAATGATGCATTAAAACGTGCTCTGGATGTTTGGTCTGGTAAACCTGATCCGCTGGCAGATCCGGCAACTTTGAACCCTGAAATTGAGCCTGAACTGGCTGAAGTTTTGATGAGGTCTTTGTCAACTGATGTAGATGCCAGATTTAGCTCGGCAAAGGAAATGAGTGATGCTTTGCATGGTGCGGTGGCAGCGGCTAAAGCACGCAAAGCAAAAGCCTCAACCTTTGGAAAAGGTAAAAAGAATAGTCCAATGGTGGATCTGAGTAATCTGCCGATACCGGTTAATGTTGAGGAAACTCAGCCCTTTTTTCCTCAGCAAATGGATTTAGGGGAAAAAACTCAGGTTGAGCCGATTTTTAATCCCAATATTGCTGAAACTCAGGTTGAACCCATTAGCAATTACACGCCAGTTTCAAATGAACCTCCAGCAATCAATCCAAATTCTCAATTTGGGCAAAACCCAAACCAGCAGGAAACTCAATATAATAGTGTTACTTCGACCCAAGAGCCAAAGTTAGATGGTGCAACAATTGCGGAAAGACCAATCAATGATGAAGTTACCCGTTTACCGATTGCAAATAATGCTGATCTAACTGGAGTTTCTTATATCAGTAACCCGATGATCGGGGTTAAACCAACTGAACAAAAGACCGAAATATTAAGAATTAGTCCTGAGCTAATACCTAAAAAAGAAAAGGAAAAAAGTGAATCTAAACCTGTTGGCGGATTTTTATCTGGATTGCCCAAAAATAGCGTTTTAGCTGTAGCTTCTACTGCGGGAGTTGGCTTGTTATTATCGCTTTTTTGTATTGGGTTTATTGTTGTTCCTAAGTTTTTTGGAGGCGGCTCTGACCCTATTAGGGATACATCGAATACAATTAGAAACAGTAATTATACAACGGCGGACTCTCCGACACCGCCCCCTGTTAATAGTTCGACTACCGAAAATAACAATCTTTCTACAACTTCAAATTCGGACAAGTCAACTACAAATACTTCATCCCAAACAGCTAATAACCTTTTACCAAAACCTGATAAAACCAAACCAGATGCGGCAACTCCTAAACCCAAGCCTGATGCACCAACACCTAAACCTAAACCAGATCCTACAACTGCAAAACCGGTAGTTAAGAAAGATACAAGTCCCGATTGTGTATATAATGGAAAGTGTAGGAATTAAATAATGGACAAATTCTAAATCAATGCTAAAATTAATGAAACAGTAAATTTAGAAGTTGCTTAAGATTCTCTGGAGGTTAGGCATTTAAATTATCTTTATTTGGGATATGCAAAAACGAAACCCTTTCATCCTTATTGTAATAACACTATTTTTGGGTTTAAGCCTGCTTGTAATCAATAATTATCCTCAGGTTAAATCATTTACACTAGAACAAATTACAAATGCGGTGAGAGCGGTCAAAGCTAAACGGATTACTGCCCGGACGTTGATTAATGACATCCGCAAGCAAAAAGTTGATTTTACTTTGAATAAAGATGATGAAGCCTTTTTAAGAGCCGAAGGTGCAACTCAAGAAATCATTAAAGCAATTCTGGATAATGGTCCGGGAGGGGGAGGAATAACACCTCCGTTAAACACACCTTTCACCATTGTCGAGATTTATGACAAATTAAAAGAGAACAAATCGCCTGAAGCCCAAAAAACTTTAATTGAACAAATCCAAAAGAGAAAAGTTACGGATAAATTAGACCCAGATACCCAAAGTTTTCTAATTCAAGATGGAGCAACTATTGAACTAATAGACGCAATTTCAAAAAATCCGGCAGTTGGAGATTCGAATTCGGCAAATCCTACCGACCCTAAACAGCCCCCAACTACTCCATTTTTTACTAATTCAATTGGAATGGAATTTATGCTAGCTCCAAAAGGCTCGTTTTTGATGGGTTCAAATCTGGTTGAAGATGAACAACCTATTCGCAAAGTTACTTTTGCCAAAGAATTTTTAATTGGCAGATATGAAGTAACTCAAGGTGAATGGGAGGCATTAATGGGTAACGCAGTAGATTGGTTAACGGCTAAAAAGAATCTTCTCAACGCAAATCAAACCGATCCCCTAAAAAAAATCGATTTTAAT
>DAORIL010000312.1:0-7502 GCA_035438525.1 Pyrinomonadaceae bacterium | reverse complement strand
AGTTTGGTGAGTCAAAATGTGGTGAGCGGTAGCGGAAGCACCAACGGACATCGCTCTTATTTAGAAATTGCAAGCGATAAGAAATACGGTTATGTAGTTCTTGCAAATCTTGGCGGCACATTCGATATGGTTTCTCAGGGCGTTAAAGAAATTTTAGAAGGGAAAGAACCGTCTGTAAAAAACTTTACACTTCCAAAAATCATTCCCAATCCAAATAAAGATTTGAACGAGTTTTTAGGAAATTACAAACGAAGTGACGGCAACGGTGACACAAACATTGTTTTGAAAGGAGATTTTCTCTATTCAGGAGATATTAAACTTTATCCAACCAAAACGGATTGTTTTTTTGAATATAGATTTTATGGCGATGTCTGTTTTAACCGCGATGATTCGGGAAAAATCAAAGATATAAAATGGAAGGGATCTAATTTTGATTTAACTTGGGTTAAGCAATAATTTTATGAAAAATATTTTTCCGAATCTCTTGATTTTTATTTTATTAATGGTTTTGCCGAATATTTTCGGGTTAGCCCAAACCTCACCAAATACTGATAAAACTGAGCCATTACCTGTTTTTGATGTTCACTGGCATTTTCCCGGAAAAGAGGCGTTTGCTTCAAATCTCGAAGCAATGAAGGCTTTAAACGTTAAAAATGCGGTTTTAATTGGCACATATTCTCAGTTAAGCGAAGCGAAACCCGATGGTTCAATCCAATCTTTGCCTGCACTGACTTTTCCATGCGAGAACGGGAAAATGGTGAATATCGGAACTCAATGTTTTGAAGACGGCAAAGAATTCCCCGACCTAAATAAATTGCGGGAGCAGATTAAAAGCGGAAATATTAAAGTTTTAGCAGAATTAAATGCCCAATATTTAGGGATTGCGCCAAATGATTCAAGGCTTGAACCATATTTTGCGCTGGCTGAAGAATTAAATGTTCCGGTCGGACTTCATCTGGGAATCGGACCTCCCGCAGTAGCGTATAAAAACAAAGGATTTCCTCCCGTTAAATCTCCGAATTACAGAGGTTCAGCAGGAAATCCGATGCTTTTGGAAGATGTTTTGATCAAACACCCGAAACTCAAAATCTATGCGATGCACGCCGCTTATCCGTTTCGGGATGAAATGATCTATATGCTTTATATGCACCCGCAATTATTTGTCGATATTTCGGTTTTGCAATGGGCAATTCCGCGCCCCGCATATTACAGCTATTTGCGGAGTCTGGTCGAAGCCGGTTTTGCCAAAAGAATAATGTTCGGCTCGGATGGAAATACCACTCGTCTGAAAGAGGGAATTCAGGCAATTATGGATGCTGACTTTTTAACCGCCGAACAAAAAAGCGACATTTTATACAACAATGCGGCGAAATTTTTCCAAGTCACGGCCGAAAAATAAACGATAGAACTCAACTGAGAATATTTTATGAAATTCAATCCGACTTTATTATTTTTACTTTTAATAATTTTTTTAATAAATTTATCTGCTCAATCAAAAGCGGGCGAATTAAAGCTTGAGCCTTATACTTTTGAAGCTCCGAATTATCCAAAAGTTGAGGCAGAAAGAGGATTTTTAACTGTTCCTGAAAATCGCCAAAATCCTAACAGCCGTTTAATTCAAATTGCTTTTGTGCGTTTCAAAAGCACTTCGCCAAATCCAAAATCGCCAATAATTTATTTAGCAGGCGGACCGAGCAGTTCGGGGATTAGTGCGGCGCGGAGTGCTCGTTTTCCAATGTTTATGGCTTTGCGCGAGGTTGCAGATGTCATTGCACTTGACCAACGAGGAGTCGGACAATCAAAACCGAACCTAAACTGCATCAATTTTCTTGATTTGCCATTAGAAAAGGCGGTTAGTGAAAATGAGTATCTGCAAAATGCTCAAGAAAAATCCAAAATGTGTTACAAATATTGGACTGAGCAAGGAGTTGATCTAACAGGTTATAACACAATCGAAAATGCTGATGATATTGACGATTTACGCAAGGCATTAGGCACACCAAAAATAAATCTGGTTGGTATCAGTTACGGAACTCATCTTGGTTTGACCATTCTCAAACGTCACGATAAAAATATCGAAAAAGCAGTTTTGGCAGGAATTGAAGGGCTCGATCAGAGTTACAAATTACCGAGCAATATTCAATTACAACTCAAAGCCATCGAACAGGAACTCAAAACAGATGCCGAGCTAAATGCAAAAATTCCCGACCTTTTAGCCTTAATAAAAAGAGTTTTTGACCGGGTAGAAAAAAATCCCGAAACGGTTGAATTTACCGATTCGCAATCTCAGAAAAAGGTAAAAGTGACGATTGGTAAGTTTGATTTGCAGCTTTTAACGGCGGTTGGAATGGGCGATACCAATTTTATCAGCAATTTACCCGCACTTTTTTATGCGATGGACAATGGAAATTTTTCATTTATCGCACCGCAAGTTGCACTTTTTAGAAAACGCGGAATTGGTTCGGCGATGGCGTTTATGATGGATTGTGCTTCGGGAATTTCAAAAGCGAGATTTGATCGAATTGAAAGGGAAAAGCCGAATACTTTGCTTGGTGCAATAATCGATTTTCCCTTTCCGAAAATCTGCGAAGCGTGGAATCAAAAGGACTTAGGCGATAGTTTTCGCGCACCTGTCAAAACCAATGTTCCGACACTTTTTATCAGCGGAACTTTAGACGGAAGAACTCCGATCAGCAACGCCGAAGAAACTCGGAAAGGTTTTTCCAAGAGCCAGCATTTAATTATTGAACGTGCCGGACATAGTGACGATTTGTGGATTTCATCACCGAAAATTTCTGAAACAATGGTGAAATTCTTGAAAGACGACAAACTTGATTCGCTCAAAATTACTTTGCCGCCGTTGAAATGGAGAAGATTCTAAAGAAAATCTCCACGAAGTTTCAAGAAGAAAACACGAAGAAGTTCCATAACAATTATTTCAAAATCTTCGTGCAAACTTCGTGGATGAAAGTTTTATTCCGCACTGTAATTTGGAGCTTCTTTAGTAATTATGACATCGTGAACGTGCGATTCGCGCAAACCTGCGGAGGTGATGCGCACAAAACGTGTATTTTCCTGAAACTCTTTGATGGTTTTACATCCTGTGTAACCCATTCCGCTTTTGAGACCGCCAACCAATTGCGTCACCATATCGGACAGAGTTCCTTTGTAGGCGACACGACCTTCGATACCTTCGGGAACATATTTTGAATCATTAACAGTTCCTTCTTGCGAATAACGGTCGCTTGAGCCTTTTTTCATTGCTCCGATTGAACCCATTCCGCGATAAGATTTGAAAGTGCGACCTTGGAAAAGTATCATTTCGCCCGGAGATTCGGCAGTTCCGGCGAAAAGTGAGCCAATCATCACGCAATCTGCACCCGTTGCAATCGCTTTGGCAACGTCGCCCGAATATTTGATTCCGCCGTCGGCAATGATTGGCACGCCTGTTCCTTTAGCGGCATTAACACATTCATCAATTGCTGTAATTTGTGGAACTCCTGCACCAGTCACAACCCGAGTTGTGCAGATGCTCCCAGGCCCAATTCCGACTTTAATCGCATCAACTCCGGCATCGATCAACGCTTTGACGGCTTCAGCAGTAGCGACATTTCCGGCAATGACTTCAACTCCAAATTTTTTCTTGATTTTTTTAACGGCTTCGATCACGCGGGAAGAATGTCCGTGAGCAGTGTCAATAACGATGGCATCGACTCGGGAATTTATTAATTCTTCGGCGCGTTCAAGGAAATCTCCTGTTGCACCAATTGCTGCAGCACAACGAAGGCGACCTAAATCATCTTTGGCGGCAAACGGATATTTGATGGCTTTTTGGATGTCTTTGACCGTAATTAATCCTTTTAACAAACCTTCGTCATCAACGACCAAAAGTTTTTCGATGCGGTGTTTTTGCAATTTAACTTTTGCTCCGTCCAGAGTTGTGCCAACGGGAACAGTGACAAGCGGTTGCGGAGTCATCACTTCGGAAACGGGAATGTCGTAACGAGTTTCAAAACGTAAATCGCGGTTGGTGATGATGCCGACTAATAAACCGTTTTCATCCGTCACGGGAACCCCTGAAATTTTGAAACGTTCCATTAAATTGAGTGCATCCGAAACTAATGCACTATCTTGAATTGTCACCGGATCGACGATCATGCCGCTTTCCGAGCGTTTTACTTTGTCAACTTCTTCGGCTTGTTGTTCGATCGAAAGATTTTTATGCACTACTCCGATTCCGCCTTGTTGGGCGAGAGCAATAGCCAAATTGGCTTCGGTTACGGTATCCATCGCCGATGAACAGAGCGGAATATTTAATTGAATATTGCGGGAAAACTGGGTTGCAGTGTCAACCTCATTCGGCAGAACGTCCGAATAGGCGGGAACTAATAACACATCGTCAAAGGTCAAGCCTTCTTTTATTTCTGTAACTAACATAATCTCTTATACGAAAAAGCCCGCCTTTTTTCAAGCGGGCTGATTTCGTTTAACTTTTCACCGTTATCTGGGCGCGGTGTTCGCTGCATTTGCATTCGTTGCCGTGTTAGCATTTGGCACAGTCGGCGGGGCAAGGTTAATCGCTCCGCTTTGCCAAATCTGCTGAATATTTTCTTTGTTTAATTCAAATTCAATCCCTTGCATTTTCGGATTGGCAGGCGAGGCAGGTGCAGCAATAATTTTGCCATTGACCGTCATTTGAATTTTGTCTGGTGTAAAACCTCGATAATAACGCAATTTGACACTGGTTTGTCCGGTAAAAGTCTGGGGCGCATTTGGTGCAATCACCATACTTGCTTTTTTTCCATCTACGGTAGCTTCGATAGAAATAGGTTCGGCTAATGCCTTAAACTCCACTTTTATTTCAGTTGCAGTCGGCATTGTCTGAGTTGCGGTATTGGAATTCGCTGTATTAGAAGTATTGTTTGAATTAGCTGAATTACCTGATTTATTAGAATTGGCAGTGTTGGCCGCAATAGTTTGATTTTGATTTTCGCGTAGATAACTAACTAAAGCGAAAGCTCCCCAAGTTAATAATCCTAAAATAATTGCAGCAAAAATAATGGTCGGAATCATTGATCCGCCGCTACGGTCATCAGTTAAAACTTCGGGGCGGTAGGTTTTGGTTTCTTCAATATTGATTTCGCCTTGTTCAGAAATCAAGCGCGTATAATCCTGCAAGGCTTCCTGTTCACTTAATCCAACATATTTGGCGTATGATTTGACAAATCCTTTGTTAAAAATTCCGCCGGGTAACCCGCGATAGTCGTTATTTTCGATTGATTCAAGATAAAGTGCAGAAATACGGGTTTGCTCCGCGACCTCGCTGATCGTAGCCCCGCGAGCTTCACGTGCTTGCCGTAATTTTTCGCCAAGTGTCAATGACATTTTGTAATAATTTTCCTCAAGTAATTGTATACCAAAACCGTCTTAAACTTGAAATATAGCTATTAAGTTGCTTTATTGTCAATCTGCTTCGCTTGAAAATGTAGAAAGTGCGTGTTACGTTTAGTCTTTCATCAATTATTATATTAAAATCAATCAAGTATATCTTAAAAAGAGAGGATTAATAAATGAGTCTCGAAGCACTCGGAATGGTAGAAACAAAAGGATTCGTTGGAGCAGTAGAAGCTGCTGACGCAATGGTAAAAGCGGCAAATGTTCAACTTATCGGTAAAGAATACATCGGCGCAGGATTAGTTACAATTTTTGTTCGCGGTGATGTTGGCGCAGTTAAAGCTGCCACTGATGCTGGAGCTGCCGCTGCCCGTCGCGTTGGCGAATTGGTCAGCGTTCACGTCATCCCGCGTCCACACCAGGAAGTCGAAAAATGCCTGCCGAAAGGTGTCGGTTACAGTCCTGACGAAAAAGCGTTGCAAGGCGGCGGCACAGGACAATTAGGAAGCGGAGACAAGAAGAAGTAGTCAGTTAAGGAAGTTGAGGAAGGAAGATACTGTCTTCACTTCCCAAACTTCCTTAACTTCCTAAACTTTTATGGAGCATAAAGACCTAATTTCGCAGCAAGAAGCGCGTGATGCCGTTGAGTCGGCATTTTTGGCGTGGAAAACTGTGGCGAAATTTGACCAGGCAACAATTGACCGGATTTGCGAAGCAATGTCACAGGCAGGGCTTCGTGAAGCGGCTCGGCTTGGGCAAATGGCGAATGAAGAAACCGGTTTTGGCAAAGCTGAAGACAAACGCGAGAAAAATCGGTTCGCGGCGGAGGATGTCTGGAATGCTTTTCGCAATATGAAAACGGTTGGGGTAGTTAAAGATGAGGGAAATATTGTCGAAATCGCTTCTCCCCGCGGAGTTGTGGCGGCAATTATTCCTTCAACTAATCCAACTTCGACTGCCATTTTCAAAATCATTATTGCCATTAAATCGCGCAACTCAATTGTGCTTTCTCCGCATCCATCCGCTGCGAGATGTATTGCCGAAACGACACGAGTTTTGAAGGAAGCCGCTGTTAGAGAAGGTTTACCGCCGGATGCGATTCATTGTTTGACAACTTCGGCTTTGGAAGGCACAGAAACTCTGATGAAACACAAACGAACTGCCGTTATTTTAGCGACAGGCGGAATCGGTTTAGTCAGAGCTGCGTATTCTTCGGGAAAACCTGCTTTTGGCGTTGGTCCCGGAAACGTTCCGGTTTTTATCGAAAGAACGGCAAATGTCCAAAAAGCAGTTTCGGATATTTTGACTTCGACTTGTTTTGATAACGGCACAATTTGCGCTTCGGAACAATCGGTCGTGGTTGATGCGCCAATTGTTTCAGCAGTGCGGGAACAATTTAAGTTACAGGGTGGACATTTTTTGAATCAAGTGGAAGCCGATGCGGTTGGTAAAATTTTGTTGACTCCTCAACGAACCTTAAATGCTGGAATTGTAGGTAAATCAGCTGAATATATTGCCAATTTAGCAGGAATTTCCGTTCCTAACGGAACTCGTTGTTTGATTGCCGATTGCGGCGGAGTCGGGCGCGATTTTCCCTGGTCTGTCGAAAAACTTTCTCCGACTTTGGCATTTTTTGTGGTTGATGGAGTCGAACAGGGGGCTAATCGTTGCGAAGAAATTTTGCAATTTGGCGGAATGGGACACACCGCAGGAATGCACACTCAATCACGCGAAGCCGCGATTAGTTACGGTTCAAAAATGCCGGCTTCACGAATTATTATCAATTCTCCGACGACACACGGTGCGATTGGATTTTCTACTGATTTAAGTCCTTCAATGACATTAGGTTGTGGTTCATGGGGTGGAAATGTGACGAGCGATAATGTTTCGCCGATTCATCTGATGGATATTAAACGAGTCGCTTTTGAAACTAAACCTGTTTCATCTCTCAAGTCCAAAGTCCAAAATTCAATTATTGCAACTCCGCAACCCCAAATCCAAAGTCAAAAATCGAATAAGCGAGAGGATATTGCGGCAATTGTGGATAGTTTTTTACGAAAAAAATTGGCAGAAAATCCAATTGAATCAGTCGTTAATCCGCCATCAGT
>DAORIL010000311.1:0-7502 GCA_035438525.1 Pyrinomonadaceae bacterium | reverse complement strand
CGTGTTTGACAGGCAAAAAGCACTTAATTTTTTCAAGTCCAAAATTATTGACGATTTGTTTTGAACTTGATTATGATACAGCAATGAAAAATGAAACAGAAAAAAGCACTTATCATTATGTTTTAGATTTATTTTTTTGGCTGGCGATGATTTACACAGCAGCTACTTGCTTTTTTCATGGACTGCAAAATTGGCGCAATGAAGATTTTTTAGAATCCGGTATATGGTTTTTGCTCTCCTTATCTCAGGTTGGTCAACTTTGGGGCTGGTTCCATCACAAATCAAAAGTTTTCAGATTGGTCGTCTGGATTCCTTTGACACTAGCTTTGTTTCTTCTAATTTTAAGTAGATTATTTTAAAATACTTAGCCGTTTTGCCCGTTAAAATCTTGCATAAACTCAACTAATTTTTCGACACCTTCCAGCGGAAAAGCATTGTAAATCGAAGCGCGAATTCCACCGACTGAACGATGTCCTTTCAAACCGTCCAAGCCGTTTGCAGTTGCTTCTAGACAGAATTTTTTCTCCAATTCTTCCGAAGGCAGACGGAAAGTAACATTCATCAGCGAACGCGCTTCACGTTCAGCATGTCCTTGAAAATATCCATCGCTCGAATCAATAGCATCATACAAAACTTTGGCTTTCGCTTCATTGATTTTCGCCATCTCCGCTATACCGCCTTTCGCTTTGAGCCAATCGCAAACAAGACTTATCAAATAAATTCCCCAGGTGTTCGGCGTGTTCGGCATTGAACCGTTTTCGGCAAAATTTCGATAATCAAGTATTGCGGGCAGATTCTGTGGAACTTTTTCGAGCAAATCATCGCGGATAATAACGAGTGTCACACCGCTTGGACCGATATTTTTTTGCGCTCCGCCGTAAATTAGAGCGTATTTGGAAACATCAATCGGTTTGGACAAAATATTTGATGAAGCATCACAAATGACAGGCACATTTGCCCCATCCAAATCATACTTAAACTCAACACCGTCAATAGTTTCGTTTGAACAGTAATGAATATATTCGGCATTTTCGGAAAAGCGTAAATCTTCCTGATTTGGAGCAGATTTGTATTCAGATTCTTTGCTCGAAAAAATTACTTTGACGTTGCCGAATTTTCTAGCTTCTTTAACTGCTTTTTCGCTCCACGCACCGTTGACGATGTAATCGGCAGATGTGGACTTTGATAAAAAAGTCATTGGAATTTGAGCAAATTGGAGCGACGCACCGCCTTGTAAAAAGAGAATTTGGTAATTATTCGGAATGTTCAAAAGATCGCGCAAGCCTTGTTTCGCACTTTCCAGAATAGGTTCAAAATGTTTGGAACGATGCGAAATTTCCATCACGCTCATCCCGATTCCGTTGAGCGAAAGAAGTTCGGATTGGGCTTTTTCCAAAACTTCGGTTGGTAAAATCGCAGGTCCCGCGCTGAAATTATAAATTCTCTTACTCATTTATTTTTTTAATTTCTTTTGGTTTTTTAATTTAGGGCGAATGACAGCACTGATGAACTTAGTTACCACCGAATTTGGGACAAATGTTGCAGCGTGAGCTTTAAGATAATTTGTCCAGCCCGAAATGATATGTGATTTTCCCTGCTGCACTCCTTTTAATGCAGTTTCTACCACCTCATCCGGCGTTTGCATAGTAGAAAAAGGAATTGCGTTGGCAGAATCAAAGAAATTGGTTTCAGTTGGTCCCGGACAAACTGCGGTGGCGGTAATACCGAATTGTCGGTTTTCTTCGGCAATCGCTTCGGTAAATGAAGTTACGAAAGCCTTTGTCGCGGCATAAGTTGCCATATACGGAACTGGTTGAAAACTTGCAGTTGAAGAAACGTTGATAATTTTTCCGCTTTTCCGTGCCCGCATTCCTTGCAAATAGCGATGCGTCAGCGCGACCAAAACCATAATGTTCAATCCGATCATGTCGAGTTCACGCTCAAGTTCTAATTGGGCAAAATCGCCCATCGAACCGAATCCAGCGTTATTAATCAGACAATCTACTTCCATTCCGTGTTTTTGGGTTTCATCGAAAAGGCGTTGGTCTGCTTCAAATTCGTTCAAATCAACTGCGACATAATGAGCTGTAATTCCGTATTGGAGCATCAATTCATCGCAAATCTGGTGCAATCTGTCTTCCGAACGCGCCACCAGAACGAGATTTTGTCTTTTCTTTGCCAAGGCTCTGGCAAAGGCTTCGCCGATTCCGCCTGATGCACCTGTGATTAGAGTTACCTTCATAAATTTACGTCTGAAACAATTTCTTCGCCTTCTCTCGCAAAATAAAAAGAACCAATGATAGCAGCTATAATAATTAAGTTTCCTACAAAACGTATTACTTTAGCAACTAACACAGTTTTGGACAATAAACCAGTTTCAGTTAAAAGATAATTCCAATCGTGAAATCCGCCTTCGCTGCCGGTCACACCGCTCAACAGTGGAAGTTCCATCACCACTGCATCATTGGCATAAACATAAACATCATTAAAACTCTGTCCAACCCAAAATAAAACGATGGCAGCAGAAAAAGGCTTTTTGTGATAGACAAAATAGCCAAAGAAAACTGCGGGAACAATGATTTGAAAAAGTGAGCCGCCCGCAACAGTCATAAATCTGCCAAACAGCATAAATAACATATGTCCGGCTTCGTGAAGCGGAGTGTAAACGATATGCAGAAAAACTGCGTTGCTTGGTTCGTAGGCGCACCACAAAAAATAAATGGTGGCAATAATGGCAATAACGGTTTTAGATGTGCTTCTTGGCATAGATTTTATCGGATAGGAGATTGAAGGTAGGATTTTTTGAACCCAATAAAATTTTAGCAAATTGGAGAGAGAAAATTAAAGCAATTTATTTTTCAAAAATTCTTCCTGAGAAATTGCGTAAAAAACACAATTTTCGCCGTAATGAGGTGCAGTTTTTTCATATTTCATTCCGCATTTTTCCATGATCCGCCACGAACCTTTATTTTCTGGATAGGCAACCGCGACAATTCTTTCTAAACCTTTGACATTAAAACCAAAATTGAGCCACGCTTGAGCAGCTTCAAAACCGATTCCTTTGCCCCAAAATTCTTTGATCATTCCGTAGCCGACTTCGATTTCGTCTGTCCCGTCAAGCGGTTGAAGTCCTGACCAGCCAATCATTTCGCCCGTTTCTTTCCAAATCATCGCATTCATCCCAAAACCGTATTTTCCATAGCAACCAATATAAAACTGCAACCGTTTTTCGATAGCTTCGGGGTTTTGCAAACGTGTTCCGCCCAAGTATTGATTGACTTCTGCCGGAGAACGCATTTCAACCAATTTTGCCAAATCATCCATCGTAAATTGACGAAATAAAAGTCTTTCAGTTTCAAACATTTACTTAAATTACCTTTGCGTCTTTGCGTCTTTGCGTTAAAAAATCTTCTTTCCAAATTGTGTAATGCACCAAATCGCGCCCGTAATAAAATCCGATATGGTCAAAAGTCATTCCGAGTTTTTCCATCACCCGGCGCGAGCCTTTATTATTCGGATTAGCGCAAGCCACGATTTTCGGCAGATTTAATTGAGTAAAACCATATTCCAAAAAAGGTTCGGAGGCTTCGACAGCAAAGCCTTTTCCCCAAAACTCTTTGAAAAGTGCGTAGCCGACTTCAATTTCGCCCGTTTCTTTCAATTGCCACAAACCGCACCAACCGATAAATTGATTCGTGGACTTTAAATTTACCGAGCAAAATCCGATCTTATCGCTATTCCAACGCGACGAAACCAGTTTTATCCAATTTAAGGCTTCCTCACGTTTTTGCGGTTCACGAATAAATTGCATCACATCCGCATCTGCCCGCATTGCCGAAACCGAATCAAGATCGTCTTCGGTTAATTTAAGCAAAATTAATCTTTCAGTTTCAAACATAAATAATTTGGTCTTTGATCTTTGATTTTTGATCTTTGATTGAATCTCTGTCTCCTAAATAAGTAATTGCTAAAACGTATAAAATCAACCTGAGAATCAAAAAAATCAAAAATCAAAGGTCAAAAATCAAAAATCATTAAAATTTTTGGGAAGAAAACTGTCCCGCCCTTCGTCTAAAATTCAACAAATCTTTCAAAAGAGGAAAATTTATGAGCCAATCAACTGAAAATCGCCGCGAATTTTTACAACGAGCTTCATTATTAGCTGCCATACCGTTTATTGTGAATTGCAAAAGTGTTGGAGCAGATAATTCTGATAATTTAAGTTTGATTAAGAAAAACGCAGTTTCTCCGACAAATGAATGGAGCGGTGCATTTGATGCTCCGGCAGATGTTTCGTGGCGGACGGTTTTGTCTAAGGATTCCGACACGGGCGAGAAATTACTGATTTCGGGAACGGTTTTTGAAGCGGATGGAAAAACTCCTGCGCCGAATGTCTTGATTTATTTTTATCACACGGATATTGAAGGTTATTACGGCAGAAACGGTGAGCCTCGTCACGGACGCTATCGCGGGTGGATGTTGACGGATGCCAAAGGTCGTTATGAATTTCAAACAATAAAACCCGCTCCGTATCCCGGAAGAAGCTTTGCCGCGCATATTCACACAACAATTACCACTAAAGAGTTAAAAGAAGATTGGATCGATAATTATTTGTTCGAAGGCGATAAATTAATTTCGGAACAAGAACGTCAGGAAGCAGGAAAAAAAGGCGGCTTTAATCCGATTTTAACTCTTGAAAAAAACGCAAATGGAATTTGGCACGCGAAACGGGACATTAAACTTTGGAAAGCCTGATTTAAAGTAAAGGCAAAAGGTAACGGTAAAAGCTATGTTCAAATTACAAACAATTTTAGCAATTTTGATTTGCAGCGTTTCAGTTTCGGCTTGTATTAAAAGCGAAGCAAAATCAGATAATTACGTTTGGCAAAATGTTGTTGCCAAAGCTGATTATCCAACAGGTTACAATTATCCGGTTTTTATCGTTGACGGCAAAATGCTGGCATTGAACAATGGCGGTTGGTTTTCCAAAGACGGCAAATCCTGGACAAAATCGCCTTTACCGCAAAGCGGTTTGAATTCAGCGTTTCAAAAATATGTGCAGTTCAAAGGCTCAATTTACGCGCTCGGCACAATGCAGGGAAATTATCTGGATATGAAATTGACTTCAAAAATTTCTCGCACCCGTGATGGCAAAACCTGGGAAACTGTGGCGGAAAAGTCGAATTTACCTAACCGAGTTTTTTACGGCGCAGTGGTTTTCAAAGATAAAATCTGGCTCATTGGCGGCTGGGACGGAAAAAAATATTACAACGACGTTTGGAATTCAGTGGATGGTGTAAATTGGATGCAAATTGCCGAAAACTCAGATTGGTCGCCGCGAACTCCTTCGGTTACTGTCGTTTTCAAAGATAAAATTTGGGTGATGGGCGGCGGCGTGGTAGATGGCGAAAAGAATGATAATCCAAATTCTTACAAGGAAGTCTGGACTTCTGAAAACGGCATAAACTGGACACCAGTTAAAACCAATTCGACCAGAAAATGGCGCGGAAATCCGGTTGTTTTTGACGATAAATTGTGGTTAGCAGGAGCAAATCGCGGCGGAACTTTTGAAAGTGCGGTCTGGGTTTCCGAGGATGGCACAAATTGGAAAGAGCTTTCTGCGCCATGGTCGCCGCGTGGAGCCGTTGCGGTTTGGGTTTTTGATAATAAACTTTATTTAACGGGTGGTAAATCTTCGCATGTCGAAAACGGCGAAACGAAATTTGTTTATAGCAATGATGTTTGGGCAATGAGCAAAACAGAGTAGAATCTACGGAAAACAAGATGGAGCGAATTGCTTTGATGGCTGAACAATTTAGCGAAACAAACTTACTTGCGGAGTGCAAAAACGGCAACCGTGAGGCGTTTGAATCTCTCTATAATCGTCATCAGAGGCGTGTTTTTTCAGTCGCTCTCAACTATTTCGGCGGCGATATAGATAAAGCCGGCGATATTACCCAACAGGTTTTTTTGAAATTTTTTACGGGAAACTCGGACTTTCGCGGTGAATCCGAATTTACGACCTGGCTCTATCGCGTGACGATCAATGCCTGCATTGACGAACAACGCAAAAACCGTAGATTCTTTGGTTTAGCCGAATTCTTCGGGTTGGAAGATAAGAAAATGAAGCAGGAGGACAGACTTCAACAAAAACAGATTTCGGACGAGGTGCAAAAAGTTGTGGCATCGCTTAAACCGAAATTCCGTCTGCCGATTTTGTTGAAATACGTCGAAGGTCTAAGTTATGACGAAATTGCCAAAGTTTTGGATTGTTCAATCGGAACCGTTTCATCGCGACTGAATCGTGGACATAAACTTTTGGCACAAAAATTAGGACATTTGAAGAATGAAATTTGAAATTAAGCAAAATCTAAAAAAAGTAACCAAGCTAAAAGTGCTTCTAACTTTTGCCTTGATGATTCTTTCTATCAATTTTGCTGACGGTCAAAAAACAATTGGTGACATTAAACAGGTTGATTTCAAAAAGGTTTTTCATTCGAAACCGTTTAATTTGTTGAGAATAACTTACGGCGATTTAAATGGAGACAGCAGCCAAGAAGCCGTTATTTTGTTAAGAAGTCAGAATTTACGAACTCCAAATCAGGATAAAATTGTGATTTATTCATCAAAAAATGGAAAAGTCGTTAAACTTTCGGAGTTTGACGCAGGTCAGTCTGGTGAATATGTTTTGAGCATTCAAAATTTAAAAAGCAACTTCAAAATCGAAGAAAAGATTTTTGTTTTAGATCTCGCTATTTTACGGAAAGCCGAATATGTTCCAACCCAATATTACACTATTAAATATCGTTGGAATGGAATTCAAATGCAGGAAATTGAGCGTTCTTGCCTTAAGCCTTTACCTGAAAATATGCGGGAAATTGGTTAGAAAAAATGAAGCATTACAAAGAAAAACTTTCTGCATATTTGCATCACGAATTGCCAAAAGAAGAACGGCAGATAATTGCTGAGCATCTTTTGCAATGCGAATTTTGCCGAAAGGAACATGATGAAATAAAACTTGGTGTAGCTTTAGCGGGCAAGCTTGAAGCGTTTGATGCCCCGCATTTTGTTTGGCACGAAATTAACGAAAATTTGGACGGCAGAAGCGTTCCGACATTTTCTTTTGCTCATCAAAATTCATTTTTTGATCGTCGAGGATGGTTTTCTCTGGCGACCAGTTCTTTTATTGTTTTTGCTGTAATTTTCAGTTTGCTCAAATTTAATTTGTTTGAACGACCGCCGATAGATACTGCTACAATTTCTCAATCGTCTGATACTGCAAATAGAACGCCAAATGCTCCGACTGCGAATCAAGCCTCACCATTTTCTAAAGTTGGTTGGGAAGTAGAAACAATTGAGGGCACACCATTTAAGAGTATTTTAGGAGTTGGTGAAACTTTAGAAACAGATTCAGATTCGCGAGCCAGAATTACCGTGGCTGACATCGGGAATGTTGAGATTTCTCCGAATTCCCGGATTAAACTAGTGACCAGTGAACAAAC
>DAORIL010000310.1:0-7504 GCA_035438525.1 Pyrinomonadaceae bacterium | reverse complement strand
TAACGTTTCGGGGCTTGGCGTAGTGGCGGTTTTACAGCACTACTGTTGATACGAAGCACCAAAGTTCAAATTTAGCAAAAAGTTTCATATGAGGCACTTCGCCCGCCATTACGCCAAGCCCTTGTTATCGGCTGCCCTTCTGTCTGTCAGGTTGGTTGTCTGTCGTGGTTGTTGTGTCGTGTGTGTGGTTGGTGTATTTTTATTTTTTCAAAGAGGGGAAAGAAAAAAATGAAGTTTTAGAGGTCGGCAAAAGGCACACTCTTTTGCAAACTTTGGTAGGTGCGTTGGCTTGTAGCGGTTTGCAAATGTGTGTGCCTGTGTGTTGGTTCTAACTCGTCTTTTTATAATTCCAAATCGCCAAACCATTTAATAAAACGGCAAACCCAATCATAATAACAAAATGATTTTTGATGTCGGAAAACCCGCTTCCTTTCAGAACAACCATTCGCACTACTTCAATGAAATACGTTACAGGACTGCATTTTGCTATGATGTAAGCCCATTGCGGCATTCCGTCAAGCGAAGTGAATAAACCACTCATCAGCATAAAAATCATAATGAAGAAAAACGCTACCGACATTGCTTGTTGTTGTGTTTCGGCAAATGTGGAAATAAGCAAGCCTAAGCCCAATAATGCAATCAGATAAATGGACAAATAACCATACAGTAAGAGTAAACTTCCGACAGGAACAATACCATAAACCAACCGTGCCACAACAAACAAACCGACACTAAAAACAAACATTCCGATTATCCAAAACGGAATGAGTTTGCCCAAAATAAACTGATATTTTTTTATGGGTGTTACGTTTATTTGTTCAATCGTGCCAGCTTCTTTTTCTTTCACAATGTTCAATGCACACATATACGCACCTACCATTGTTACCAACACAACTAAAATTCCCGGAACCATAAAAAAACGATAGTTCATAAACGGATTGAACCAATTTGAAGAAGCAACAGTAATAACAGGCGCAGTATTAAATTTATCGGATTGAAACCATTGCAAACGAATATCAGCGTTGTAAGCCGTAATAATTTGATTGAGATAAGCACCGCCCAAACCTGCTTTCACGCCATTGATTGCATTAACAGCAATAAATAATTTTTGCTCGTTTTCACGCACTAAGTTTTTTTCAAAGCCTTGCGGTATTTCCAAAATCAAATCGGATTTGTCGCTTTCAATCTGATTAAATGCACTTTGAAATGAATTACTGTAATCAGCCAAACGGAAATAACCCGAAGAAGTAATTTTTGAAATAAGATTGCGTGAAAATGTGCTGTGGTCGTGGTCAACGATTGAAATGTTGATGTTCTTTACTTCATAATCGGCTGCTAATGGAAGTATGAGCAACTGCACTATCGGAACAACAAAAATCAACGGCAACAATGCTTTGTTTCGAAAGATTTGTTTGAACTCTTTTTGCAATAAAAATTTTAGTGTTCTCATACTAATCGAGTTTTAAATTTTTTGAAACTCACTACCAATAAAAAAACAGTCATTCCGAAAAGCACCAATGTTTCTTTCCATATAGCACTAAATCCAAGACCTTTTATCATTATTGATTTTACAATAGTGTAATACCATTTTGCAGGAATGATATTGCAAATTACCTGCAAGGGAACAGGCATATTTTCAATCGGAAACATAAATCCTGTAAACAACATTGTAGGAACTAACATTCCCATCAATGAAATCAGCATTGCTGCCTGTTGCGACTGTGCTACGTTTGAAATAAGCAAACCCAACGAAAGAGCTGTAATAATTAGCAAAATACTTTCTGCAAACAGCAATGAAATACTTCCGTTAATCGGCATATCCAAAAGAGTTACGCTTAAAATAAGAATGACGGAAAGGTTTACAATGGAAAGTAATAAAAACGGAATTGCTTTTGCAATAATCACTAAAAACGGATTGAAAGGCGATACCAACAGCACCTCCATTGTTCCATTTTCTTTTTCACGAACAATGGAAACAGAAGTCATCATTACACACACCAACATCAGCACCAATGCCATTACGCCCGGCACAAAATTGGTTGCCCCTTTCAATTCGGGATTGTATAACATTCGTATTTCGGGAACAATGCGAAACGGAACAACATTGTTTTTCATTAACTCCTGCTGATAATCCATAATGATTGCCGTTGCGTAATTTGTCAATGTATTAGCGGTGTTCGGGTCGGAAGCATCTGCAATAATTTGAACTTGTGCCTGATGAAGATGTGAAAGGTCGTTGTTAAAATTGGCAGGAAATATAATTGCCAATTTTATGTTCCCCGCTTTAAATGCTTCTTCAATTTGTCGGTGGCTGAATAGCGTTTTTTGAATATCAAAATTTTGACTTGCTTCTATTTTGTTGATGATTTGCTGTGTGGCTTCGTCTTTGGCATAATCGCAAATAACAATTTTGGAATTTTTGATTTCGTTTGTGAGAGCAAAACCAAATAAAACAATCTGCACAATCGGCAAGCCGAATAGCATTAACAGTGTTTTCTTATCACGGAAAACGTGATAAAATTCTTTTCTTACAAATGTCAAAAACTGTTTCATTTTTCTTAGTCTGCTTTTCGTTTTGCACCTCTTGCCAATTCAAAAAACACATCGTCCATTGATGAAGCGGAAAATTGTTTTTTCAAATTGTCGGGTGTGTCCAACGCTTTTATTACTCCGTCCACCATCATCGAAACTCGGTTGCAGTATTCGGCTTCGTCCATATAGTGCGTGGTTACAAAAATGGTAATGCCTCTGTCTGCTGCCGAATAAATTAAATCCCAAAACTGCCTGCGAACAATGGGGTCAACGCCTCCTGTGGGTTCGTCCAAAAACACAATTTTCGGCTCGTGCAAAATGGCTACCGAAAAAGCTAATTTCTGTTTCCAACCCAAGGGCAATGAAGCAACCAATTTTTTAGCTTCGTTTTGCATACCCAATGTTTCAATCAATTGATTGCTTTTTGCTTTTAGTTGCTTATCCGTTAAACCATAAATACCGCCAAAGAATTGAATGTTTTCCAACACTGTTAAATCTTCATACAAGGAAAATTTTTGGCTCATATAACCGATGTTCTTTTTAATTTCTTCGGTTTGTTTGTAAATGTCAAAACCTGCAATGGTGGCATTTCCCGATGAAGGCGTTGAAAGTCCGCAAAGCATTTTCATTGCGGTTGTTTTTCCTGCACCATTCGCACCGAGAAAACCGAAAATTTCACCTGCATATACTTCAAAGGTTATTTCGTTTGTAGCGATGAAATCGCCAAAACGTTTAGTGAGTTTGTCTGTCTTTATTACGGTTTCGTTTGTCATTTCAGTTCATCAGTTTTATGAAACAATCTTCAATGCTCGGTGTGATGTGTTTGAGTTCAATGTTTTGATGATTGGCTTTTTGTAAAATGTGTATCAATTCATTGTGCGAATTTTCATTGTCATTTTGAAACGTGATATGATGAAACTCGCCAAAAGCATTGCAGGTTTTTATTTCGTTATTTTTTCGCAGGTCGTTTAGTAACTTGCTCATATCATTTGCTTTTACGGCAAAAAGATTTTCTGGAAACTGTTTTACAATTTCATCGGGTGTATCAATGGATAAAATTTTTCCGTTTTGTATGAGTGCGATGCGTTCGCAAAGCGTGGCTTCGTCCATATAAGGCGTGGAAACCAAAATCGTAATGCCCTGCTGTTTCAGGCGTTTCAGCATTTCCCAAAATTCTTTTCGTGAAACAGTATCCACACCTGTTGTCGGTTCGTCTAAAAACAACACTTTCGGGCGATGAATTAAAGCACAACATAGAGCCAATTTTTGTTTCATACCGCCCGACAATTTTCCTGCCCTACGGTCTTTGAACGGTTCAATTTGAACATAAATGTCTTTAATCAAATCGTAATTTTCTTTTACCGAAGTATTAAAAACAGAAGCAAAAAAGTTTAAGTTTTCTTCCACCGATAAATCCTGATACAACGAAAATTTTCCGGGCATATAGCCCACACTACTGCGAATGTTTTTGTAGTCTTTAATTACATCAAAACCGCTTACAGAAGCATTACCGCTATCGGGCAACAACAAGGTTGTAAGTATGCGGAAAATACTTGTTTTACCTGCTCCGTCTGCACCAATCAAACCAAACAATTCGCCCTCATTTACCGAAAACGAAACATCATTCACGGCTTTCACTTTGCCTTTGTTGTATGTCTTTACAATATTATGTAACTCAACATCTGCCATTGCTATTGAAATTTTATTTCGCCATACATACCAATTTTGTAAGTGCCGTCATTCTTCACTTTTACTTTAATGGCATACACCATATTCGCTCTTTCATTTTTTGTTTGAATGGTTTTTGGCGTAAACTCTGCCTTGTCATTTATCCAACTAATCGTGCCCTCTGTTTCTTTGTAACCGCCTTTGCCGTCATCGGTAAGCACTTTTACTGTTTGGTTCAGCTTTACTTGTGTCAGTTGGTCGCCTGTGATGTAAGCCCGCAAAATGATGTTTGACAAATCGGCAATTTTGTAAAGCGGTTTTCCTGTTGCCGTCATTTCGTTGGCTTCGGCATATTTTGTCAAAACCGTTCCGTTTGCAGGATTAATGATTTTGCATTTTGCTAATTGGTCGTTTAACTGTTCCACTTGCACCTGCAACGGCAACACATCACTGTTGATACTTTCGGTAGAAATATCCAATGACGATTTTTGTGCTTCAATTTGTTTTTTCAACACATCAATTTGTGCATTGATGTCGTCTAATTGTTTTTGCGGTGCGGCATCGCCATTTACCAAATTGGTAATACGCACTTTTTCTTTTTGTGCAGTAGCAAGCTGCGATTGCAAAGCGGCTAACTGTGCCGATACATTGGGCTTTCTGCTGGCGGTGGCTTTCGTTTGTGCCAAGAGTTGTTTTTTCTTCAAATACAACTGTGTGCTGTCAATATAACCGACAGTTTGTCCCGATTGAAGCATTTGCCCTTCTTCAAGTTCAAACTGCTTAATTGTGCCTGTGGCTTCCGATGGAATAATTCTTTCTTCTGCTTCAAAACTTCCCGAAGCGTCAAAAGAAGTTTTGTTGTTGTTGCAAGCTGCAAACAATGTTGCAATGCCTGTTACAAATGCGATAGTTTTTATTTTTCCCATTGATTTTATTTTTTGATGTTTAATTGCCTGACATTGTTTGATAGTTATATTGAGCCATTAAAAGCTGTATTTCGTGCAAAATCAAATTTTGCCGTGCTTGGTCTTCTGCATTTACAGAAATAAGGTAGTCGTTGGTTGTTGCCGTTCCGTTTTCTAACTGTATTTTCGTTGTGTTTTTCACGCTTTCACGAAGTGAAATAATGTCGCTGTCTGTTTCAATCAACTCCTGCACTTTTGTTATTTCCGAATTTTGTTGTCGTAAATTCAGATTGGTGTTGAATAAAAATGTTTCCCGTTGAATGTCTATGAAATCCTGATTGACTGCAAGGATTTTCTTTTCTTTATTGTAAGTATAAAAACCTGTTAAATTCCAATTCAACCGCAAACCACCGATGTAGTAACCTTGCACATCGTTACTCAACATATTTAACGCAGGTCTGCCCAAACCACCTTGAAAAAACAAGCTGAAACGTGGAAGATTTTTTGCGGTAATCAGTTTGTTTTGCAAGTCAAACGTTTTTTTCTGCAAGTCGTAAAATTTCAGTTCGGGACGATTGATAGTGTTGGAAACAAGTTGCGGTGCGGGTTTCAGCAAAGTTGTATTTTCGTCAATCGCAGTTCCGATAAAATGCGACAACATTTCGGCATATCCTTTTCGGGTTGCTTTCAATTCAATAGTGCGTTGGTTGGCTTTCAGCAATTCCGCTTTCAAAATGTTTACGCTGCTTTTAGTTGCTGTGCCGTTTTGAATGGCAACGTTTGTTTTGTCAATACCGCTTTGAATGTCTTTTTTGAGTAAATCCGTTTGTTTTAGTTGTTCATCAATCAACAATATGCCGAAAAAAAGTTGGTTAATACGTTCTCTCAGTTTGTAAATTTCAACTTCCACTTTTTGCGTTTCCACTTGCATATTTGATTCAATCAAATTTTTATTGTCTTTCACCACAAACAAATCGGTAATGGGTTGCGAAACTTCACCGTAAAGTCTGTATTGGTCTTTACTGATTGTCGGAATGACCATATTCGGCAACGAAATAGGAATTTGCGTTACGGCAGATTGATAAGTCGCCTGTCCTACAATATTGAACTGCGGCAAATAACCTTTGTTGGCATTGTCAATAGAATATTCTTTGGATTTCTCTATTAGTCCGTATTGCTTTATCAACGGAAAATTCCTTTTTGCCATTGCCAAACAAGTGTCAATGCTCAATGAATTATTTTGTTGTGCCGTAGCCCAATGCGTTGAAAACAGCATTATGCCAATCAACCAACTTACTGCAAGTTGTTTATTTTTAATCATTTTTTTATCATTTTGTTTTAATCATCTGTTTAATAAATGGGCAAAAAAATTTACTTCGCTTTCATTGTTGCTTTTATCCAAACAGGAATAAGTTTTTTACGGTCTTGCATTAGTTCATTAAATTGCTTGTTATTCATTCCTCCAATTCCTTGTAACAATGGCTGTGCGATAAAAGGAAACACAACCAAACTCAATAAATTCATTAAAAAATGTAATGGATTTGGTTCGGTAATTTTTCCTTTTGCAACGGCATCCTGATGTTGCTTGAAAAATGAAGAGTTCATTACTAATTGCTTAATCGGTAATTTTTCTAATAATCCTTCAGCATTGTTGCGAATTTCACTCAACATAAAAATCGGGACATTCGGCTCTTTGATAATAAGGTCAATATACTTTTCAGCAACAAGTTCCACTTTTTTTTCTAAGGTGCTTTTTTCATCATTCAGCACCATTGCCATATTTTGCATAAAGCTAAAAAGGGTTTCAAACATTATAGTTTCAAACAACTTTTCTTTACTGCGAAAATAGTAATTCAGCAAAGCAAGATTTATGTCCGCTTCTTCGGCAATATCTCTTGTCCGTGTAGCGGCATATCCTTTTTTATGAAACGCTACACGGGCAGCGGATTTGATTTTTTCTTCCGTTGTCGTGTCTAATGCTTTCGCTTCTTTCTTCTTTGCCATTTTGCATTAAAATTCGTTTCGGGGACAAATGTAGAAATAAATTTTTGAATTGAACAAATATTTTAATCATTTGATTAAAAATAATTTTAGGTTTGGGGTGGTGGGTGGGCTTGGCTCTTTTGAGGCTGTTGTGTGTTGGATTTTGTGGATAGGACAGCCTCAAATGTGCCAATGGGGTTGGCTAAAACTTCATTTTTTTCGTGCGGTAGGGAAAATAAAAATACAATAGGGTCGGTTGTCGTGTCGGGAATGTCGGTCGGTGTGATGTTGGATTTTGGTATGTCTGTTGATGTCTGCACGGTGGTCGGTTAGGGTTGCCGATAACGGGAAACGGCTTTGCGAAGTGAGTTGACACCGATGAACTATTTTAAAGAGGTCAACTCATTTTGCAAAAC
>DAORIL010000309.1:0-7515 GCA_035438525.1 Pyrinomonadaceae bacterium | reverse complement strand
ATTAAAAGAGCTTACTTCGGATAATTCTCAAAACTCCGAAACAGACGAAACTTTACTGGATGATTCCAACCAATTTCCACTAATTCATGTGGGACGGCGAGTTCCAATTTATCGAAAACTTGGTCCATTTCAGACAAAAAGATTGCGAGAAATAATATTTGATGTGCTGCAAAATCTTGATAATGAATCGTTTAAAGAATCATTGCCGCTTGATTTGCTGCAACGGAATAAATTGATTTCCCGTTCTCAAGCCATCAAGGAAATTCATTTTCCCCCTGAAAACGCAAGTTTGCTTGAATATGAAAAAGCCCGAAGTATGGCTCACAAACGTTTAATTTTTGAGGAGTTTTTCTGGGTTTCATTTGCTTTGCAGTATTCAAGAGGTGAACGAACCAAGGAACCAAAAGGGGCAATTATCGAAATAACCGACAAAATGCGTGAACGAATGGATAAAATTTTGCCATTTATGTTGACCAATGCTCAAAATCGGGTAGTAAAAAGAATTTTTGATGATTTGCAATCAGATTCGCCAATGAATCGTTTAGTCCAAGGCGATGTGGGTAGTGGGAAAACAATAGTGGCCTTTTTAGCGATGTTTGCCGCCATGGAAAATGGTTATCAAACCGCTTTGATGGCACCAACAGAAATTTTGGCAGAACAGCACGCCCGAAATGCAAAAAAACTTTTTGCGGGAACCGGTTATAAAGTAGATTTATTGATTGGAAGCTTAAAGGCTTCAGTTAAACGAAAAGTTCAGCAAGAGTTAGCCGAAGGTAAAATCCACGCAATTATCGGCACCCACGCCGTTATTCAGGAGGCTGTTCAATTTGAAAAATTAGGGTTAGCTGTGGTGGATGAACAACATCGGTTTGGAGTTTTGCAACGGGCGGAAATTCGCGCCAGAGGGCTAAACCCTGATATTTTAGTGATGACGGCGACACCAATTCCCCGAAGTTTGGCAATGACCGTTTATGGTGATTTAGAAGTTTCAGTTATAGATGAACTTCCGCCCGGAAGAACTCCCATTAAAACCGTGGTGGTTGGTGAAGATCAAAGGGCAGGGGTTTATAAGGGAATTGAACGGGAAATTAAACTGGGAAGACAGGTTTATATTGTTTACCCCCTTATCGAAGAATCGGAAAAAATGGATTTAAAAGCAGCAACTGAGATGTATGAAGAATTAAAAACCAAAATTTTTCCGTCTTTTTCGGTTGATTTGTTACACGGTAAGATGAAGGCAATTGAAAAAGAGTCTGTTATGGCCAAATTTATTGCCAACGAAACGCAAATTTTGGTTTCAACTACGGTCATAGAAGTAGGAGTTGATGTTCCGAATGCAAGTTTGATGTTAATTGAACATGCAGAACGATTTGGTCTTTCACAATTACACCAGCTCCGGGGTCGGGTTGGCCGCGGAGCTGAACAATCTTTTTGTGTTTTGTTATCCGGGGAAAGGAAAACAGCTGTGGCAAAAGAGCGGCTTGGAATCATGGAGGAAACCACGGATGGGTTCCGGATCGCTGAAAAGGATCTTGAAATTCGAGGACAAGGGGAGATTTTAGGAACCCGCCAATCGGGTGTCCAAACCTTTAAAATCGGGAATATCATCCGGGACTTGCAAATATTGGAAAAATCCCGTGAAGAGGCAGAGCTTTATCTTGTAAAAAAACGATTCGCTAAAGAAACGGCAGAATTAATCAAGACGGTCAAAGCTGATCCAAGGTTCAAATTGGCAGGAATTGGATAAAAAAACAATAAAAAGGCGTTATTTACTTATTTTTGATTGAAATTTAAGTTGGTTATTGGTTATGATTTATGATACAACCCAAAATTGCAGGGAAACCCCTGTTGATTTGATAATTATAAACTTTTGAACAATTTAAGCTAACCCCTGAGACAAATAAAGTAAAACTTTGGTTTATAAAGGAAAATTTTATTGTTTGAGCTAAAATTTCAGTTTCACCAAATATGCAAATTTAGGAAAAAAAATGGAAAACCGACGACAATTTAACCCAAATTCAACCGACAAGCCTTTCAATAGAAATAAATTTCAAAAAAGACCGGAGGATCGATTTAGTAAGGACAGACCATACCAGCCACGTGACGAAAGATTCAAACCAAAGGATGACAGATTTCAACCAAGGGATGTAAGAGTTCAAAATAGGGATTCAGCCACCCAAAAACGGGGTGAATCCAGCCAAAATCAGGGGGGGAGATTTCAACCCAGAGAAGGCGGCTTCCCAAAAAGGGAGGGCGGATTCCCAAGACGTGATAATAGATTTGGAAATAAACCCCCAAATAGATTTGACCCAAAAAAGCGGTTTGACCCTAAAGCAAAAACCGCCCCAACCTGGAAAAAAGTTGAAGTTCCAAAAGTTTATTCGGAAATGCAAGTTACTGATGGCAAACATCGGGGGAAATTTTTTCAAAGCACTACTTCTCCAAAAGTGCGTCCAACCACTCGTAGAATTCGTGAAACCATGTTCAAAATGATTTCGCGCCGTGTCCGTGGAAAAAGGTTTTTAGATCTTTGCGCCGGATCCGGTTCTGTTGGGATTGAGGCCATTTCACGCGGAGCTTTACTTGGAACTTTTGTAGAGCGATCAGCCAAAATGTGTAGTTTTATCAAAAAGAATATGGCTTCAATGGAAATCAAAGAAGGACATGGAGAAATCTTTGAAATTGAAGTAGTTCCATTCTTAAAAAGAATGGCTAAGCGCCGTAGATTCTGGGATGTAGTTTTTTTAGATCCTCCATACGATACTAATTATGATGAAATACTCGAATATATTAGTCGTGGAACCTGTGTTAAACCACGTGGAACTTTTATAATCGAACATCATGCAGAAATGTTTTTCCCTGAAAAACTTGGTGTTATGAAACGTTGGCGAGTAGTCGTCGAGGGTGAATCTGCACTAAGTTTTTATGAGCGAACCTAATGCGAATTATCGCAGGAAATTATCGCGGACGAGTTCTTAAAAGCCCTGCAAATTTAAAGACTCGTCCAACCTCTGACCGTCTTCGCGAAACACTTTTTAACATTCTTCAGCCTAAAATAAACGAAAACACTTACTTTTTGGACTTGTGTGCGGGGACTGGAGCGATAGGAATTGAGGCTTTGTCCCGTGGCGCAGCTTTTGTTACATTTGTCGAAATTTCACGAAAAATTTGTGGTTTGATTGAAGAAAATCTGGATAACTTACAAATTCCGGAAGAACAAACTGAAATAATTTGCGAAAAGGCTAACAAATTCTTAGAAAAAAACAATAAAGGGTTTGATTTGGTTTATTTTGATCCGCCATATCAAAGTGACTATTTTCAAATAATAGAAAAATTTAGCGAGGTAAATTCAAAAATTTTACGCCCAAAAGGGGTTTTTGTTGCCGAACATTCTTCAAAAATAGTTTTGCCTGATTTGGTCGGGGAGCTTCGACGATGGAGATTGTTGAAACAAGGTGATTCTTGTCTGAGTTTTTATGAGCGGGAATAATTAAAAAATTCAAAACCAAAAAATAAGGTAGTTGACTACCTTTTATTTTAGTTTTAACATGTAGTTCACTACATTTATTTTATATGGAACAGGATTTTGTCAAAGAACTAGGATTATTGAGTTTTGTAACCCGTCTAAAGAGATTGAGTGATTTAATGTTGCATGATGGACGCAGACTTTATAAAGAGCTTGATCTGGATATTGAACCTAATTGGTTTGTGATATTTAAACTTTTACAAAAATACGAAGAATTAACCATAACCGAAATTGCTGACAAAATTGGCTTTGCACATACCTCGGTCATTTCGATTGTGAATAAAATGATAAAGGCTAACTATTTAGCGGAAAACAAAACTGCGTCCGATAATCGCAAAAGGATTTTAACACTGACAGCCAAAGCAAAAGAGAAATTACCCGAATTTGAATTGATTTGGGAGGCTGGTGTAGCAAGTATGAAAAAAATTGTTTTGAATCTGGATGGAATGACTTTTTTAGAAACCCTTGAGAACAGAATTTCAGAGAAAGGTTTCAAACATCGAACTTTAAATGAATTAAATCGGGAAAGGGAAGTTGAAATAATTGAGTTTGATAAAAAATATATAGATGATTTTGCCCGTTTGAATTATGAATGGATTGAAACCCTTTTTAAGATTGAGGACCACGATCGCGAAATTTTAGACAATCCGTTTACTTATATCATCGATCAGGGCGGTCAAATTTTTTTAGCTTTGGTTGAAGGGGAAGCTGTGGGAACAGTTGCCCTGATAAAGGAAGAAGCAAATTCTTTTGAACTGGCAAAAATGGCGGTAACTTTTAAATATCAAGGATTAAAAATCGGTGATAAATTAATGTCGGCGTGTTTGGAATATGCCAAAAAAGTTGGGATCAAGAGGGTTTTTTTGCTTTCCAATCGAAAACTTATTCCAGCAATTAATCTTTATAAAAAATTTGGTTTTCAGGAAATCCCGCTTGATCCCAACAATTTATATGAACGAACTGATATTCAAATGGAATTAAACTTAATTCAATGAAACCTCTAATTATTTGGATAATTTTGTGTCTGGTATGGGGGACGACCTGGATTTTTATTAAAATAGGTTTGGATGATTTACCTCCGATTTCATTTGCCGCCCTTCGATTTATTGTCTCAGTCTTGGTTTTATTTCCAATAATTTTTTGGAAAAAATTTGAATTTCCCCAAACTAGAAAAGAATGGATAATCATTGCAATTTCGGGGGTTTTACAATTTTTTTTCAATTACAGTCTTCTGTTTTGGGGAGAACAACATATTTCTTCGGGTTTGGCGGCAGTTTTACAGGCAACAATTCCTGCATTTGGGTTAATTCTAGCCCGAATTTATATCCCAAATGAAAAGATTACCTGCAAAAAAGTTGTTTCTATATTGTTAGGTTTAGTTGGATTATTAATTATTTTCAATGAACAATTAACTTTAGGTGGAACTTTAGCTTTTTTAGGAAGTGTAGCAATCGTGGTTGGTGCATTTTTTGCCAGTTATGCAAGTGTTTTGACAAAAACCTATGGAACCAAATCGAATCCGGCAGTATTAGTTTGTTCACAAATGTTGATCGGATTAATTCCTTTAACAATAACCGCGTTGTTATTAGAGGGGAATCCAATAAATTTTAATTGGACTAAAAGCGCCGTTTTCAGTCTTTTGTATTTAGCAATAATGGGGTCAATTGTTGCTTTTTGGCTTTATTACTGGCTTTTAACTAAAATGGATGTGACAAAAGCAATGATGATTTCTTTTGTGACGCCGGTAATGGCAATTTTAGTCGGTGCATTCTATCGTCAGGAACAATTAGAATTACAAACTTTATTTGGCGGTATATTTATTCTAGCCAGCATTTTGTTAAGTTTGTTCAAACTGAAATAAAAAAAAGTCTGTTTTTAGACAGACTTTTCCTTTAAAGTTGAAAGCTAAAAACTACTTTTCAATTGGAGAAGAAACTTCTATATTATTGATTCTAAAAGTGGTTGATGTGGCTTTTTGTAAATCTGATAATGCCTTGTTGTAATCAGTTTCAGCTCGAATTTCTGAGTTACGAGCATTGGTCAATGCGTTTTCTCTCTGGAAAAGTAAAAAGGTTGTTGAACGTCCAACATCATAAAGTTTTCGTTCTCCATTTAATTGAATTTCAGCATTTTCGCGTCCACGCCTTGCGGTCAAAACTCTTTGTCGAGCTGTTTCAACTGCCTGAACTGCATTTCTGACTTCAGCCATAATAAGTTGTTCTTGTGAACGCGTTTGAGCTTCAATTTGTTGTTTTTGAATTTCTGCACCGGCTAAATCCGCTTGGGCGGTTTTATTTCTTAGAGGGAATGAAATCGTTGCGCCAACAGAAATTTGACGGGTATCACCCTTAAATAAATTGCTTAAAGATTGTCCATAACCACCTACAAATTGTGGCGGAATGGTTCCCGCGGCAGCACTTGTAGCGCCGGAAAGACCATTCAATGTGTATGAAGCATTAAAATCAACTCTTGGTTTAGTTTGGTTTTTGAAATAATCCAAATCCACCTTATTAATTTCCACCTGCAATTTTAATCTACGCAATTCGGGGCGATTATCCATTGCATCTTTCATTGCATCATCCAAACTAACCGGATCTTGACTAAAAACAGGTTGGTCCGTCGGAACGATCGATTGTTTCCATGCTTCATCGGTGGATTCTTTTAACAATAAAGTTTTTAATGTATTTTCGGCAATTGAAACTTGTTGGGCTGCAACCAAAACATCGGATTCACGGTTTGCAAGTTCAGTTGAAACTTCGGCACGTTCTAAAGGTGCGGATTTTCCAGCCGCAATTGAAGCCTCGACCCGACGGAGATTTTCTTTTGATAAATTCAAGTTTGCCACTTTGTTTTGTTGGTCGCGGAGTGCAAAAACTAAATCCCAATAGGCACGCTGCACCTGTGAAATAACATCGATCGTTTGCCGGCGAAAATCTGCATCAGATTGTTCTAATCTTTTACGTTGGATTTTAATTTGCCGGCGGGTTCCGTCAATCGCGCGATTTCTCCAAAGTGGTTGGGTAAATTGTAAACCCAAACTGGTGACATAAGTCGGATTAAATTGAGAAAATTTATTACTGGTTGAATTTCGGCTGTTATTAAAAAATGCGTTATAACTTCCCCCACCATTTTTAAGTAAATGATTAACGCTGCTATCAAAGGTTAAGGAGTTACTTCGGGTAACGCCCGATAAATCCGCTCCGCCAAGTGTGCTCGTTTGCGGTTGAACATTATTATTATAAGAGGGTGAAATTGTAAAAACGGGATCGTAGGCACCAAGAAGCGAACGAAGTTGTGTTTCGGCGATTTTAACATCGCTCCGAGAAACTTCAATACTGTTATTGTTTTCCAATGCTTTTTTAATGGCTTCGTTTAATGTCAAAGGTTTAGTCTGAGCAGGATCGGTTCCTACCCGATTGATAATTGATGTGTTTTCAATTATTGGGGCAGGGGAATCAGTTTTTATTGGTTCTTCGACAATTGGATCATTATTTTTTTCAATATTTTTGGCAATTTGAGGTTTTTCGTTTTGACCAAAAGTAACTAAATTTAGTGAAAATAAAATCAAACTAATCCAAAAGCCTGATTTTACTGCCTGAAATTGAAATTTCATTATGCTATTAACTCCAAAATTTTTATGAAAACTGCGACGAATAAAGATAAATAAGTCAAGAGTTACTACGAGAGTTTATGTGAATTGGTTTCAAGAAAATCAAATTCTAATCCAATATTTTGGAATTTTTTGACAAAGGAAATAAAAAATATTTCCTAACTTGTAGTCGTTGATAATTTGAGTTAAATTCAATCTTTTATAATGCAAACATAATTTCGGAGGATTTTTTTAATGGGTATCAAAGTAGCAATCAATGGTTTCGGGCGAATTGGGCGAAATGTTTTGCGGACTTGTTTAGGCGATAAAGATATTGATTTTGTTGCGGTTAATGATTTAACGGACACCAAAACTTTGGCGCATTTACTCAAATACGATT
>DAORIL010000308.1:0-7535 GCA_035438525.1 Pyrinomonadaceae bacterium | reverse complement strand
GGATGGTGGAACGATTGATGAAATAATTGGGATGCTTGAACGACCGGAAAGTTGGCATCCGAAAGATGAAAAAAAAAATGAAGAGTCAAGTGAGTCAATTGAATTTCAAAGTTGTTTTCTGGTTAAAACTGCCAATGAATGGCTAAATGATGCCAAAACTCGACCAATTCCAAAAATGCTGTGCGGTGAGCTTT
Organism: Pyrinomonadaceae bacterium; assembly: GCA_035438525.1. Classification (GTDB taxonomy): domain Bacteria; phylum Acidobacteriota; class Blastocatellia; order Pyrinomonadales; family Pyrinomonadaceae; genus JAIBCC01. The sequence continues at coordinate 7,341 of DAORIL010000308.1, read as the reverse complement.
GGTTTGAGGACGAACTTTGCATTTTATTTGCTGATACCAATTTAGGGAAATCAATTTTTGCAGTTCAGATCGGAGAAACAGTTGCCAGTGGTTTGCGAATAATTCCTTTTGACAATACAGCAACAAAACAAAAGGTTTTGTATTTTGATTTTGAACTTTCAGAAAAACAATTTGAAACTCGTTATGCCGAAAAAGACACTCAGAGCGAGTATTTTACAAATCATTATCCTTTTTCGGAAAATTTCTTTCGATGTGAAATAAATCCAGATGCAGAACAACCAAAACATTTTCGGACATTTGAGGAATACATAAGTTTTTCACTTGAATATCTTTTGGCTGAATCAGACGCAAAAATTTTGATCGTTGATAATCTGACCTATTTACGAAACGAAACCGAAAAGGCAAAAGATGCATTGCCTTTGATGAAAGAACTCAAAAGACTAAAGAAAAAATATGGACTTTCGATTTTAGCTTTGGCACACACACCTAAACGGGATTTATCCAAACCAATAACCCGCAATGATTTGCAAGGTTCAAAGATGCTGATTAACTTTTGCGATTCATCATTTGCTATCGGCGAAAGCACAAAGGACCAGAATTTACGTTATGTCAAACAGATAAAGGCGCGAAACACCTCAATAATTTATGACTCTGAGAATGTCTGTGTTTTTCAGATTGAAAAGCCGTCTAACTTCTTGAGATTTGATTTTATTGAATACGGAAAAGAAAGTGAACATTTGAAACAAGTGTCGGAAAAGGATAGGGAAACTCTAATTGCAACGGCGAAAGAACTTTCATCAAGCGGAAAAACACAACGAGAAATCGGTAAGATGCTAGGAATTTCGCTCGGAACGGTCAATAAATATTTGAAAAAATAATGTTCATTTGTTCATTTTGTTCATTTTGTTCATAGCGTGAACATCGTGAACATCATGAACAAATGATTAAAAAAGTAAATCAAAAAGTGTTTTGAAATTAAGAATTGGAAATTCAGCTACTAAGATGAACGAAATTATCTATGGACATATTCAAGTGAGGCGTGTCAGATGTGGAAAAGCAAATTGCAAATGTGCAAAAGGTGAAAAGCATCAGTCCTTTTATCATGTTTGGTATTCAAACGGAAAGCGTTATCAAAAATATATTCGACAATCAAAGGTTGAAAATATTCAAAACGCTTGTATTACTCAACGAAAAGTTAGAAAAAGTGAACGTGAAAAGACTAAAGCAACTTGGGGGACTTTGCGCCAAATCCGGGAGCAACTTCGTGAATTGACTGAACTCAACAAAAGTTAAGGAATAATTGAAATGGAAAACGAAACAAATCAAACAACTGAAGAACCGAATAATTTAGAAAGTATTGACCAACAAAAAGAACCACATGTGACTTTGATTTCTATTCCCGAAACAAATGAATACGAAATTCAAATCAAAGAAACTGCCGATACTCCGGCTCAAACGGTTCGTATTCCGAAAGATGAAAAAGATCTGTATCAACTAATGCCGGATGAGTTTGTTGAAGCACAAAATGCTATTGAAGAGTTTAACTTTGAAAAACGAAAAATTGAAGTTTATTCCGATTCGTTAGAAAGCTACATCGGTTATGATGCTTTGCTTCGCGTCTTGGGTAAATACTATTGCCGACAAGTCGCTTATTATACTTCCGAAGAAGGCGGCAGTCTTTCAGTTGAAGAAGCCAGAGCAGCGGCTTATCGAGAGAAATTGACTGATGAGGAGGCTATTAAACTTTTTGAAAGTTTAATGCGCCGTTCTACCGAAACTATCAACTTTCTTCAATTGCTGGAACTGCACAGAAATTCTCCAAGAATGGCTCAAAATGTTTGGGAAATGATCAAACGGGAGGCAGCACGGGAATTTGAGAGCGGACATCGGGCGGCAGCAGTTTTTGAACCAGCCGATTATATGACCGATGCCTGGAATCGGGCAAGTTACCTTGGTTTGCGGGAATCATTGATTGAGGAATGGAAGCCCAAAGGCGGAATGGAATTAACGATGATCGATGCCATTGCTCAGGCATGGTTGATGCTTCAACATTGGACGGAAGAAAATGTCAGGCGGGCAAAAACCGAACCACGCCGGGAAAATCATGAATTTTACAAATGGAAGCAATGGAACAAAGAAGCTAATCCAAAACAATGGGGAGAAGGACATTGGGATGTCCCGACGATTGGAGAAAGGAATGCGGTAGAACATGCCGCTCAGATGGCGGATCGGTGGCAAAGGATGTATTTCAGGGCAATCAGGAGTTTAAGGGATTGGAGAAGATATTCGCAACAAGTAACGATCAACAATCCGCAACAGGTAAATATTGGTGATAAGCAAATTAATGTTGCCCCTACGAGTGAGACAGATAAACCAAACACAGAAAAATAAGATTTTAAGCCCCTTATTCTAATAGCAATGATCAACATGCTCGAAAAAATGGCTCAACCAAAAAGAGTTTCGCTCCAAGAAATGGCGCGGCTCTTGAATCGTTGTGAAAAAACTTTTCGGAAGTATGTAATTCAATATCAAATTCCCCACATCCGTCTGGGTAGGGATATGCTATTTGATCCCTCTGAGGTTGAAAATTACTTAACAGAAATGACGATGAAAAATTTGGAATTGGAAAATAATACTATTTCCAAGGACGAAAAATCTAAAGGAAAAAAAACAAAAATAAACCTAAACAAACCTAATACTAGATATGCGAAATTACTCGGATTAAGCTAAACTAAACTCACGGCTTATGTCTGGGCAAAAGGAGAATCTTATGCCAATTTATACAGACAAAAAGACTAAAAGGCTTTTCATTAAGTTTTCGCTGGATGGTATTCCTTACAAAAAGCGATTACCAAAAACGATGACTAAAGGACAAGCCGAGAAACTTGAAACTAAGTGGAAACACACTTTGTTCTTTGAAATGAATGGAATCGTTACTAGAAATGAAATACTTTTTGAAGACTTTTTGACTGATTATTTCTTACCCTTTGCTGAGCAAAATCATTCAAAAATTTCATTTGATTATGATGTTAATATTTGCAAAGCATCTTTGGCTTTTTTCCGTGGCAAAAAATTGAGAGAAATTAAACCCGGTGATGTAGAAAAATTCAAATCTTCAAGAACGAATTTACTGACTCAACATAACACTCCGCGAAAACCAGCCACAGTAGCTCGTGAATTAAGTATCATCTCAAAGGTATTCTCTCTGGCAGTAAAAAATGACTTCTTAGACTTTAATCCTTGTTCTAAAGTTGATAAACCTAGTTTTGACAACGTTCAGAACAAGATTCTGTCAAAAGAAGATGAACAAGCCTTTTTTGCATCCTTCGAATCTGAATGGGCGCGTGATATTTGTTTACTGGTCTTGAATACCGGATTACGACAAAATGATGTGCTGGGTTTATCGAAATTTCATGTTGATTTGAAGCAGCGGGAAATTCGTCTGGTTCAAGGTAAAACGAAGAGGATTGTTGAAATTCCACTCAATGATTCAGCTTACGAGATTTTGAACAAACGTCGTCATAATGGTTCAGATTTGTTTTTTCCAAGTCCCAAAACAGGCAAACAAGGCGTTTCAGTCAAGAAAGCGTGTGTAGGAGCTTCGGCAAGAGCGAAAATTAATCAGATAACAATCCGTGATTTACGACGAACTTTCGGGACTCGACTAGATGAAGGAAACTATAACGATTCGACCGTAGCGAAACTACTTGGTCATAGTGATAATCGAAGTGTTTATAGATACAAACGTGGAAAAGAAATTTTGCGGGAAGCTGTAAATAGCCTTGACCAATCAAATCGTGCCAAAATCGTGCCATTTAGCAAAACGACTAATCAACAAATTGCTGTAAATAGTTGATTTTATTGATGGAGATGAGGGGGGTCGAACCCCTGACCTCTGCATTGCGAACGCAGCGCTCTGCCAAACTGAGCTACATCCCCATGATGGGAAAAATGTAAAATAAAAAAGGCAAAAAATCAATTTCTGCCTAAAATATTTTTAAGTTTTTACTTTAAAATTTTACTGAACGGTATTGGCAGGTAAAAGCGACCCCGTCATATCTGAGGCAAAAGCGTAACCGTCTTCGATTTTACCGATTACTCCATGAAACAAAATGTCTTCTTTATCCAAAACCACAACCACATCGCCGGGGCTATAGACATTTTTATCCAACTTAAATTTTATGATTCCAGCATTTCCGCTGACCTGACTCAAAGTTTCATATTCAAAATCTTTGACATTATAACTAATCGTCTGACAAAAACTGACTTCCATTATTTATCTCCTCAAAAAATTTAACCACAAAGCAATCAAGAATACAAAGTAGAATCAACTTTGATTTTCAAGTTTAGACCTTTGATTTATTGTTTAAGAACAAAATCTAAGCCAATTGCATCATGGTCTGAAAGCGGAACACCTTTTTCATTCTTCAAGTTGCCGATGGTTTTCGGTTCGCCCACTTTCTCAATTCCCTTTCCTGTGAACCAATCCAACCGCACCGAAACTTTCCCGCCCACTTGCTTCGCCGCCCAAAAGATGAACGGAAAGCACCAACCCGGAACCCAATCCCGCAGATTCGTATTTTTTTCGATACTGTCCATATCGTAATGGAGTGTGCCGACTCCGTATTCATTAAAACTTTTGTATTCCCAACCTCGATTTTCAACCATTTCAAACATCGGACGCTCAAAATATCGGTCAGGATGCGGAAAATGATTTCGCGCCGTATTGCGAATCCCGGTGATACAAACTTTTCGCCAATAGCCTAAAATAGCGTGAGTTCCGGTCTGCGAATTAAAAGTCGAAGTGTTCCAATCGCCGCCGATAATTGTTGGCAATGAAGGCAAGGTGTCCAAATGATTAAGGATAATTTCAACTTGTTTTTGCCGATGTTTTTTTGAACAATGCGCGTCCAGGTGCATCGTCACTGCTCGAAAGTTTCCAGATGGATGTTCAATGTCGGCAACAATCGCCCGCAAATATCCAAGCCGTTTTTCCTTGCCCCACATTTTGTCTTTGCCGTTCGGTAAATCAACTGCGTGAACATTTTTCAACGGATATTTAGAAAACATTGCTAAGCCGTGAATTGAAATAGTATTTTCGCCTTCGACATTTGATTCGACTCCGCTTCCCTTTTGCAAAGGAATATAAACCGGCGCAAAAGCATAGTTGAGTTTTAATTCTTTGGCTAATTCTTGCGCGACAAAACGATTTCCGCTCCGAGCCATTCCGTAATCAAGTTCGGTCAGCAAATACAAATCTTTTTCTTTCAAATCTGCGTGATTTTTGAGCGCATCCAAAATACCTTCAAACACACAACCGCGCTCCAGATTCCAGGCAACGGATGAAACTGATTGCGGATTGCGGATTGTGGATTGTGGATTTTCGGAAAAGTTTTCGCAAACAACTGCGTTCAAAATCCTTTCGACGGTTGGTTTAATTTTTTGATAAACGGCGGATTTTTCCGTTTCTTCAATCGAATTAAACTTCATCAGTTCGGGAAAATATTGGTTTAAATCGTGATCAAGCAGTGTCACCGAATGCTCTGTAATCGCCTTTGTTGCAGTCATAAATTATCAGAATACGAGATTAGCAAACAAAAAACAAAAGAGCATTGCCGCAGCAACACTCTTTTGCCCTGTCGCCCCCTTGAAAATCGGCTTACTGACAAACTGTTTTGACAAAATCCATTTGAGTTACCAGTGTATTGCGGTCGGTGGTAAATTTGATAATGTCGGTTTTCCCATCAAAATCGTAATCAGTGGCAAAATTCCAGATGACATCGCTGTAATTATTGAAATTATAAGTGTTAGAAGCTGGAACTAAATTTCCGTTGGCTTGTCCGGCAAACAAAGTAAAACCGCCAACGCCTTGGAAAGTAACGCCTGTTTGCAAAAGATCGCGACGTCCGTCTCCGTTAAAATCTCCCGCAAAATAACGCGCATTTCCCTGATAAACCGAATTGTAAACGATTTGCGACCATTTGGTTGGCGATTCCGTCCGCATCAAAGTCGGCTGTAAAGTTCCGTTGGAAGTCGTTCCGAAAATATCGGTTTTGTTATCACCCGACAATTCAGCGGCGATATAGGCGTTTAAGTTTGATAATCTGGTTTCGCCGTTATCCTTAAAATTTCCGCCGACAAAGTTCGTAAAAACCCGCAAACCACGACGGTCTTGTTTATTTGTAATACGAAAGACAGCTAAATCCAATTTTCTATCACCGTCAAAATCACCAACAAAAGTATTTCCGTTTGATTGATGCAAAAATTGTCGCGGTAAATACGAAGCGATTCCTTTACTTAGATAAACATACCAACTGTTTTCATCAACTCCGATCGGACGGTTGTAGTCAATTGTGACAAAATCAGCCACACCATCTCCATTCAAATCAGCAACATTATTAACATTTTCAAAAACACCGAGCTGGGTTGAATTCGCCGTAACCAATCCGTTGTTTCCATTATTAAACAAAATTGTGATCGTGGTCGGATTGGTCGCGTGTTGAACCAAAACGTCAGGTCGCCCGTCTGCATTAAAATCTCCCCAATAATGCAGCCAGATCAAGCCGCCAAGCGGGGTCGTCACCGGAAAATTTAATGGTGCTGACAAACCGCCATCAGGCAATCTTTCAACCACCACGATTCTGTTTCCGATGTGCCCCGAAAAATCCGTCAGACCGTCACCGTTAAAATCCACCGTGTTTCTAAAACTAACTCCGCCTTCAAAACTCGTGATGGGAATATTTTGAAAATTAATATTGCACTGCGCCCAAATTGCCGATTGCATTCCCCCTAAAATCAAGGCAATCACTAAAATCAAACTGTATTTGTTCATTTATTTCTCCTGTCTGTATCGAGTATTAAAACTGATGAACAGTGCGAGTTTCATTAGAGAAAAGACAGGAGTTTGCAATTTCAAGCAAAAAAAGATGAAGCCTAAACTTCATCCTTCATTCTTTATTCATCATTCTTTAAATTAATCGTCGTAATGCTCGCGGGCGGGAGCGATTTCGAGAAAATCGTGGGTAATTCTCTCAGCATAACTGTCCAGAAGCTCTTGCACTCGCTCATATTTCTTTGAACAAAAAATCAGCCCGACGTGCTTTTTCTTCTTAACACGGTAAACGATTTCTTTTTCATCGTAATCGGAGGTATCCGGTTCATCTACATTTGCCAATGACAGAATGACACCCGCAAATTCTTTACGAAGTTTGGGTAGTTTATATGGTTTTTCTGGGGTTGCAGTTTCGAGCTTAGCCCATTCGCGCCAAAGATTAAAACCGCTGGCGTAATCGTGAACATTAGCAATATATGCTCCGCCAACCCGACAGGCAACTTCTAATA
>DAORIL010000307.1:0-7542 GCA_035438525.1 Pyrinomonadaceae bacterium | reverse complement strand
GCTTCGGAAACTGAACGCAAAGGCAATTGCCCGGATTTTGAGAGAAAAACTGCTTCAGCCGCCGGATCGTGAAGCGGAGTCAATTTGGGGTAGCCTTTGAAGATGTCTTTCAAAAGATAATTGCTCAAATACATCTGTTGTCCGTTCGGCAGACAATAAAATCCTTCGGCGCAGTTTTGCAAAATCCCAATTATGTTATTGCTTCGGAAAAATGGAAATTCATTAAAACCGATGTAAAGCCAGGTGTCGGTGGCGGCTTCGGGCTTTATTACACCTTTAATACATTCAAATTGCAGAAACAACATTGCCGCCGTGTAGCCCTGAAATTTTTTGCCGGGAACGTCAACTAAATCCGCCGTAAATGTATAAGTTTTTGCCTGTCCGCCTGTGAACCCTGTCACGGATCTTTGGAAAAGCGACATCGCCGTATTGATATTTTTTATGGCTTGCACATCTTTTCCTGTTGGCGGAGTCTGCACCCATTTTCCGGGTTGAGTTGCTAAATCTCCGCAAGGCGTTTGGGCGGAAAGCGGGATAAGCAAAAGCAAAAAAATGCAAAATAGCCAAAATAATCTCATATTTTTATTTTTCAAATTTCAAAGTATTGCCTTCAAAATGAGCTTTATCCGGGTTCATTTTCAAAATTTCATTAAGCAATCCGCCCGCAACTTGCTGATATTGTTTGAGCATTTCTTTGTCGTTGGTTTGTTTGGCTTGCATATATCCTGCCAGAACCAAACCGCTGAAACTAACGAACGTATCGTGCAAAAATTGTTTGTCTTTATTCGGCACATTTGCCATATTTGGTGTTTGGTCGATCATTTGACTCAACGCCTGAAAAAGATTTTCGGTGGCTTCATCAGTCGGCTCAGGAGCATCGTGATAAACCGTTAAGGTGGTGGCGATAAAGAAAGTCATGGAAGCGGCAAAGTTGTATTTTCTGCCTTTGAACTTAACTTGTTCATCAAAACCATTTTTAGTTGCGGTAAAAATTTGTTTCAACAAATCTTTTTCCTGAGTGGTTGTTCCGATTGTGTCGGCAATTATCTGAAAGTTATTATTTTGGGCAATTGGTTGAAAATAAGCGTAGTTTTTTAGCGGCGTTTTCGGGGTGACAGCTTGATTACCGGTTGTATTTGAGTTTGAACTGGAACCTGAATTTTGCGCTTTACGAACCGCTTCTTTTCCCCATTTTTTTTCCATTGCCTGTTGCATCATCAATTGCTGAATCTGCATTTGGGTATTCTGCTGCATATTAATGGTTGCCTGGGCCAGACCGAAAGTTTGATAAACTTGCCCGTAGCCACCATTGTAGCCGCCCGCATTTGAATTCCACGTTTGTGCGTTTGAAATACTGGAACTAACTAAAACAAAGAACATCGCCAAAATTAAATAATTTCGATTTTTCATAACTTAATCACCTCAAAAATAAAATCATAAATAACTTGAAATACCATTTCCAATAACACTCGTTGAAGCTACTAATTTGCCGGATTCGTCATATTTTTTGACTTTTAACTGTCCGCCCGAAGTCAAATATGCGCCAGTTACCCAAGGAAAAAATGGATAGCTGGCATTATCAACTGTCGTCGCTCCAACAATACCGCCTTTTCCTTTGAGCATTCCGGCACCGATAGAGTCCATAAAATCATCGCCCTTTTTGCAGGCTCCGATACTGCAACTATCAAATAAAATCCGCGCATTCTTTTGCAAAAAATTAGAATTGGTCGCTATTTGGTTCAAATAAGTTCCAACGACTGCGGTTTTATCATTCAAATCGATCCATCCCGGTCTTCCGTGCAGGGCGATTTCGAGGAACTTTACTCCGTTATAATTAGCTAGTGCATCTTTTAAATCTGCCATGGTTTTGACAGCGTGAGTTGCACTGTTGCTGCCAGTTTGATTAGTAAATCTATCAGCAAAAAACTGCATATCTATGTCGTAAATCAATAAATTATCAACGCTTACTCTCATTTTCTGTGACCTCCTCCGGCAGAATAAAAAATTCGCCCTATCAATAAACGCGGAAGTTCTGTTAAAATTTTTCAAGAACCCCCAAAAAAATTATGTCGCAAGAAGTTACAAGACTTTTGCAGGACTGGCAGGGCGGAAAAAAAGAGGCTTTGGATGAACTTTTGCCGATTGTTTATGACGAACTGCGGCGGGTTGCACATCGTCTTTTGTCCAATGAATATGCCGAGACTTTGCCGACTACCGCGCTCGTTCACGAAGCCTACCTTAAATTAGTGAATCAACATTCGGTAGATTGGGAAAATCGCGGACAATTTTTTGCGATTGCTGCTCAAGCGATGCGCCGGATTTTGGTCGATCACGCCCGCGAACGTCTGGCTGTCAAACGCGATGGAATCAAGATTTCGCTCGAAGATGCCGACACAATTTCAGTTGAAGTCAACGAAAATTTGCTTGATTTGGATATTGCTCTGCAAGAACTTGCCTCATTTGATAAACAACAAGCGACAATTGTCGAATTACGATATTTTGCCGGATTGACATTTGATGAAGTGGCGGCGGTCTTAAAACTCTCGACCGCCAATGTTTTCCGCGAATGGACGTTGGCGAGAGCCTGGCTCTATCGAAAGATCAACGGCAAATGAAATTTTTAGATCAATAATCCGCGTTTTATAGCAGAGGCATTATGCAAGATGCAGATTGGCAAAAAATAAAAGAAGTTTTTTATCAAACTCTCGAGTTGCCCGAATCTGAACAGGAAGATTTTCTGGCGAACTGCGATGAATCTCTTCGTTTGGAGGTTCTCGAACTCCTCAAATCCAATCAGCAAGCCGCAAATTTTATCTCTGAGCCTGCCATCATCGAGTTTGGACTGAGCGAAGACAAACTGGTCGGTAAACAAATCGGTGAATACAGAATTGTCAAAGCTATTGGATCCGGCGGAATGGGCAAAGTTTATCTCGCCGAACGGGATGGTTTTGAACAAAAGTTTGCACTAAAACTTATCAAACGCGGAATGGATACCGAAGCGGTTTTGAAACGCTTTGTCCGCGAACGCCAAATTCTTTCGAGACTTGAACATCCGAATATTGCTCGTCTTTTGAATGTCGGCTCAACTGCCGAAGGTCTGCCGTATTTTGTGATGGAATACATCGAAGGCGAATCGATTACAAAATTTTGCGAGTCGCAACAGCTTTCAACCAAGGAACGGCTGGAAATCTTTCAAAAGGTTTGTCATGCAGTCAGTTACGCACATCAAAATTTGGTCGTCCATCGGGACATCAAGCCTTCAAATATTTTAGTTACTACTGATGGAACGCCGAAATTACTTGATTTTGGAATTGCGAAATTGCTTAACTCGGAAAATTATGAAAATACGGCAACGGCAATTCAGGCTCGGATGTTCACGCCCGAATATGCGAGCCCCGAACAATTGAATGATTTGCCGATTACGACTGCCGCCGATGTTTATTCACTTGGCGTGGTTTTGTATGAGCTTTTAAGCGGACAGCGTCCTGCAGCGTTAATTAGCAACGGATGGTCATTGGGCAGAAATACTGATAAAAATAAAGTTGAAACACGAACTGAAAATAATCCAAAATCCAAAATCCAAAACCCAAAATCGTTAGATTTTGATTTGGATAATATTGTCCAAAAATGCCTGCGCGAAGAACCTGAAAGACGTTATCAAACGGTGCCGGAATTTTCCGCAGATATTCGTCGTTTTTTGAATGGATTACCTGTCACGGCAACGGCAGATTCCGCATTTTACCGCGTTTCAAAATTTATCAAACGAAACAAGATCGGCACGGCAATCGCCGGAATTATTTTACTTTTAGCCGGGATTTCGATCTGGCAGGGAATTGTTGCAACTCGTGAAAAGGCAAAGTCCGAAAGACGTTTTGAGCAAGTCCGAAAACTTGCCAACATTGTTCTTTTTGAATATCACGACGGCATTGCCCAGCTTCCGGGAGCAACTGCAATGCGCGAGAAAATGGTTAAAGATTCCCTCGAATTTTTAGACAATCTGGCAGCCGAAAGTGTTGATAATCTTGAGCTTCAGCGTGATATTGTCAAAGCCTACCGCAAAGTCGGCGATATTCAGGGAGCTTCGGACACGGGAAATATCGGGAAAACAAATGAAGCGTTGCAAAGTTATCAAAAGGCATTTGCTATGCAGGAAAAAATTGTCGAAAGAAACCCTGCAAGTGCTGATGATCAAACAATTTTGGGGAATTTGAACATTGACATCGGATTATTGGTTCGCAACACGGGCGAACTTCAAACTGCCGAAAAAAGTTTTCAAAACGCACTCAATATTTTTTCTAAATTGCCGAATGATCTCAAAACCCAAGCCAATTTAGCCAAAACTTTTTGGAACATTGCCAGCCTCAAAACTGCTCAGAATAATTTGGACGAAAGTCTGGAAAATTATCAAAAATCAGTCGAAATTTATCAAAAATTGGCGGTTGACGAGCCAAATAATCCTAAACATTTACGAAACGCTGCGCTGACCAACAAAAATATCGGCAGTGTTTTACAGCTTTTGGGCGAAAACGAAAAAGCCATGGAGCATTTCCAAAAATCATTAACGATTGATTTAGAAAACGCCAAAAATAATCCAAATGATATATCGGCACAACTCGATTTATCTTTTACCTACGGAACGATTGCTTCGGCTCTGCGCGGGACAAAAGACTTTCAGGGTTCAATCGAAAATTATCAAAAGGCAATCGAAATTCGGGAAAAAGTTTTTAATGCGGACACAAAAAATGCTTTTGCCGAGAACGCTCTTGCTATGGCTTATCAGGAGCTTGGCAGAACATATTTAACTGAACAAAAGTATGCGGAAGCAGCGCAAAATTTTGCTAAATCCCAAACGATCTTTCAAAAATTAGTTGATTCGGATGCCGGAAACAATAGTAAAAAAATGAGATTAGCAGGAAACCTGGCTTTATTGGGCTATGTCAACGGGTTGAAACGAAATCTCAAAAGCGCAAATGAATATTATTTAAAATCTTTGGAAACTTATGCGGATTTGATGAAGCAGGAAAAACTTTCTCCGCTCGAACAACGACGTTTTGCCTCGGCTTATTTGGATTTTAGTGAGATTTTGCTTAAAAATCAGCAATCCGCCAAAGCCTTCGAAAATCTCCAAAAGGCGCAAGAATTACTGGAAGATGAAAAGGTTAGAAAAGATGCGAAGGAAGAATTAGAGAAACTAAATGGACTTTTAGCCGAAATAAAAAAAGGATAATCATTCCGGTTTTTCTTTTTTCGGCTGTCTCGCGGTTGGAATATCACCATCATCAGTAATTGTAACTGTCGGAGTTCTCAACTTTGGCTTTGAATTTGGTCCGATTCTTCTTAAAACGGGTGGTAATTTTGGAGTTGTCGCAGTTTTAACCGTTGAAAGCGATTCTGAACGTTTAAGAATTGCACCGCCGCGTCCGCCGATCCAGAGTTGGTCTCCACCGCGATAAACCACCGCTTGAAGCGCATTACTCGTAATATTCGGTTGCAGTTCCCAGGTTTTCCCTGCGTCCTGAGTTCGCAAAACTGTGCCATATTCGCCGACTACAATTGCTTCATCACGTTTGTAAGTTGTAATCGCATAAAGATTCATTTTGACTGGCGATTCCTGGTCGATCCAGGTCTCACCACCGTCATCTGTCCGCAAGATTGTGCCGTTCGCACCAATCGTATAACCACGCATTCGGTCAAAAAATGTAACGGCAGTCAGATTTTCGCGCAGGTTAGCATTGACCTTTCGCCAATTAAATCCGCCTTCATCGGTTACTAAAATTGTGCCTTTGTCGCCAACAATGATGCCTCTTTTTTCGTCAAGAAACTTAATATCTTCGAGCCACAAACGAGTGCCTGATTCTACTTCTTCCCAATATGCGCCGTTAGTGTCTGTCCGCAAAATCATTCCGTTTGCGCCAACGACAAAGCCTGTTTTTTCATTCAAAAAATAAACACCTGAAAGGTCTTCGGTGACACCTGAAACGCCCGGTCCCCAACTTTCGCCGCCGTTTATCGTTCGCAAAATTGTGCCTTTGTCACCAACAACAAAACCGCGTTCTTCATTAACAAAATGGAGCGCATTCAAACTTTCTTCGGTTCCCGAATAAACCGGAAGCCAATTTAGTCCGCTATCATTGGTCAGCCAAATTTTGCCGCGAGTGCCGACTGCCCAACCAAATTTTTCATCAGACATTTGCAATCCATTGATGTTCTCGCGCCCACCTTCGCTCAGACGTTGCCAACTGTATCCGCCATCATCCGTGCGAATGATCAATCCGTTATCGCCAACTGCCCAACCTGTAAAATTATCAGCGAAGCAGAGCGAAACAAGTTTAGGACGAGTCCGAATGTTGAACGGAAGCCAAGTGGTTCCGCCATCGCCTGTCAACCAAACCATTCCATTGGAATCGGTCATCCAGCCGTTTTTATCATCAGCAAAAGCCAATGAAAGAAAATCTGCGCGGCTGAACATCTCGACTCTCGTCCAATTTTCACCTTTATCTACACTCTGAGCCACACATCCGCCTTGTCCAATGGCAATAATTCTCTCGGCTGAAAGAAATTTGATGTCGGTCATCAAAAATTGCCCGCAAGGCGTGTTTGATTTCCAATTTTCGCCGCCATCTTTGGTTGTCAAAACCAACCCGTTTGCACCGACAATTCCGCCGTTTTGAGCATCAAAAAATGAGACTTTGGCAAGATGTTCAGTCGTGTTGGCATTTTGCGAGATCCAAGTCATTCCGCCGTCAATGCTTTTCAAAATTTTGCCGTATGTTCCAACTACAAATCCTGTTTCCAATTTTTCGCCAGTAAAAGTAAGACTGTAAAGGTGATCTTTGGCATCGGTTGCAACTGAGGTCCATTTTTTGCCGCCGTCAATGGTCGAAATAATTGTTCCGCGTGCACCGACTGCGACAGCATTGAGTTTGTCGCGGACAAAAACACTGGAAATGACCACATCCGCCGGAGATTTTTGGGTAATCCAGTTAAACCCACCGTCAGTAGTTCGCAAAATAGTTCCGTCTGCACCGACTGCAAATCCGGTTTCTTTGTCTTTAGTAAAGTTTATCGAAAAAAGAGGATTTCCCTGCGGAAGCGGATTCTGCCAAACCCAGCCGAGACCGCTTTTTTTCTGCGCGGAAGTTTCACCACAGAGGACACAGAGAACACAGAGGAAAAATGTAAAACGTAAAATCGAAAACGAAAAAGACTTTTCGAATCCACTATTTTTCATTTTCCACTTTCCACTTTCCATTTTTAGATTTCTTTAACTCCAATTTCCGCCACTAATTCGTCAAAAATCATCTCATCAACTTTGCCAAGTTCGGCTGTTTTTCTGGCTAAAGTGTCAACTACTTCTTGGATTTCATGTCCGGCATGACCTTTGATCCATTCCCAGGTGATTTGATGCTTTGATGCGGCTTTATCGAGTTTTGCCCACCAGTCAAGATTAGTTTTTTTACGGAAATTACCCGTCATTGTTTCAACTACATAGCGCGAATCGGTTAAGACTCTCACTTTACAGGGTTCACTCAGTTTTTCCAA
>DAORIL010000306.1:0-7548 GCA_035438525.1 Pyrinomonadaceae bacterium | reverse complement strand
ATACGCTTCAAGTTTGTGCGGAGCGTGCCGAGAAGTTTGTCCAGTAAAAATTGATATACCCGAATTATTGCTCCATTTACGGTCAAAAATTGCGGAAGAAAAGCCAAAATTTTTTGAAAGTTTTGCTTTTAAACTTTATTCAAAAGCGTGGGCTGGAAACAAAAGTTATCAACTCGGCACAAAAGCTGCTCGGTTTATGCAAAAGTTTGTGGTTGACCAGGGTAAAGTCGGTGGAATAGTTGGAGCATTTGCGCCGCCCTTGAAAAATTGGACAGAATTTCGTGATGCTCCAACTATTGCAAATAAATCATTTAGAGATATTTGGCGAGAAAGGCAGAAAGTAAAAAGTAAAAAGTAAAAGGGCAAAAATTGGGATGCACACGTCAACTGCCAAAACTAAAATTTTTGATTCAATTCGTCAGAGTTTGAAGGCGAGTGAGCCTTTTGATGTTGTTCACGCGGAACATCAGCACGAAACTGATTATGGTTTGATCGAGCCTTATTTAGCTGAAAACTTAGCCGAATCTTTCTGCCAAAATTTAACAGCAATTGGTGCTAAATGTCAGATCGTTAAGGATTTGTTAGAAGCAAAAGGTGAAATTGAAAATTTATTAATTACAAAGAATGTCAAGACAATCGCCATTTCTGATTCAAAATTAGTTGTGCATTTAGCTGAAAGAATCAATGCTGATTTTGTTCAAAATGCTTCGGCGGCGGAATTGTTTGATTGCGAAATCGGGATTACTTCGGCCCAATTTGGGATTTCAGAAACTGGAACCCTGGTAATTGAATCAGATAAAGAATTTAACCGATTAACCTCCTTAGTTCCTCCAACCCACATTTGTGTTTTGGAAGCCTCAAAACTACGAAATAATTTAGGCGATGTTTTACGGGAATTGGGAAAGGATTTGAGTAAAAGCATTACCTTTATTACAGGGCAATCGCGAACTTCGGATATTGAATTGACTTTGGCATTAGGGGTTCACGGACCAAAAGAATTGATTGTGATAATTATTGAAAATGAGTGAAATTTTTTTAAAAGCTGATAATGTTCAAAAGTCTTATGCGGGGGTAAAGGCTTTGAAATCTGCATCGTTCGAATTACTTTCGGGCGAGGTCCACGCCATAATCGGCGAGAATGGGGCAGGAAAATCAACTTTTATCAAAATTGTAACTGGTGCAATTGATTCAGATTCAGGAAGTTTGGAAATTGTTGGGCACAAAGTAGTTACAAATTCACCGACTTATTCTAAATCGCTCGGAGTAGCTGCAATTTATCAACAACCCGCACTTTTCCCGGAGCTTTCAGTTTCAGAAAATATTGCACTCGGTTACGAAAAGGGCGGTTTTTTCGGAAGGGTAAATTGGAAGCAAAGACGCGAAAAAGCCCAAGCATTGCTTGACCAAATCGGGGCAAAAATCTCGGTTGATGCTGATGCCGGGACTCTTTCGATGCCGCAGCAGCAATTGGTTGAAATCGCTCGCGCTTTGGGTGCAAATGCCAAAATTTTGATACTGGATGAGCCAACCGCTTCGCTTTCTGAAGAGGATACAAACAATCTTTTTAATGTAATTCGTGAATTAAAAACTAAAGGTGTTGGGTTGATTTACATTTCTCATCGGCTCGAAGAATTACCAATTATCGCGGATCGAGTGACAGTTTTGCGTGATGGTGAAACAATTGGAACTAAAGCAGTTAAAGATATTGACCGAAATGAAATGATTCGTTTAATGGTTGGCAGAGATCTTTCCCAAGTTTTTCCAAAACGGGAAGTCAAACAAGGCGAAATTGTTCTCGAACTTAAAAACCTTGGTTCAAAAAAAGGTGGTATCAAAAATATAAATTTAACCCTTCGGGCGGGAGAAATTGTTGGAATTGCAGGATTAGTCGGAGCAGGTCGGACTGAATTTGCCCGGGCAATCTTTGGGTTGGATGAGGCTGATTCAGGGGAGGTTTTCTTAAATGGAGTTTCCATCAAGAACAGTCATCCGCGAGATGCAATTCGCCGCAATATAGCTTATTTACCTGAAGATCGGCGAAAACACGGGGTAATTCTTGATTTACCTATTGCCTCAAATGTAACACTCGCTTCATTAAAGATATTGTCTGGAAAATTTGGTCTCAACTTTGTTAAAGAAAGAGAGTTAGCGGCAGAATACACCAGACGGTTGGGGGTCAAAACACCATCAATTCATGATTCAGTTTCGACACTTTCTGGTGGAAATCAGCAAAAAGTTGCCTTAAGTCGATGGCTTTTGACTAAGCCCGCCGTGTTGATTTTGGACGAGCCGACCCAAGGTATTGATGTTGGTGCAAAATCGGAAATTCATGAGCTGATGACTGAATTAGCCGAAGAAGGGGTAGCAATTCTAATGATTTCATCCGAACTTCCCGAAATTTTAGGAATGTCCGACCGGATTGCAGTGATGCAGGGCGGAACGATTGTGAAAATTTTGGATAGAAAAGACGCAAATCAGGCTGATATTTTAGCTTTGGCATTAGGGCATGCAAAAAATTAGATGATAAATCTGAATCGAAATAAAAGAGAAATTTCTGCCGCAATAGCATTTTTGGTGCTGTTATTTGTGGTTGGAATTGTCTCGCCAACATTTTTCGGAACTGGAAATATCGGCGATTTGATTATCAATAACGCTCCGTTTCTGTTGATTGCAATTGGAATGACCTTGGTTATTTTGTTGGGAGAAATTGATATTTCAGTTGGTTCGCAGTTTGCAATTGCTAGTGTTTTAGCAGGTGTTTTAGCCAAAACTGGTTTGCCGATTCCCTTACTTTTTATCATTGTTCCGTTGATCGGAATTGGGATGGGAGCAGTTAACGGCGTTTTGATAGGATGGTTTCGACTTCCTTCTATCATTGTGACATTGGCGATGCTGGTGGCTTGGCGCGACGGATTGCGTTGGGTGACAGAAGGTGCGTGGGTGCAAAATTTGCCCTCAAATTTTCAATGGTTTGGGCTCGGACAAACCTCCGGGCAAATTGTCATTGTCATTATTCCCTTGATTTTATTTACGCTTTTCACTTGGTCGTTAAGAAACTTGAATATTGGTCGGGCAATTTATGCCGTCGGTTCTGATTCTGAGGCCGCCCGTTTAGCCGGAATCGAACCCAAAACGATAACTTTTGGAGTTTTTGCCTTGATGGGTGGATTGGTTGGGCTAGCGGCTTTACTAAATGCTGTTCGGTTTAATGAAATCCCCTCAAACGCAGGTATTGGAATGGAATTAAAAGCCGTGGCGGCAGTCGTAGTGGGTGGAGCGGCGATTACAGGCGGACGCGGAACTTTGACTGGAACCATTATCGGTGTTGCACTTTTAGGAACAATCGGAACAGCTTTAACCTTTTTGGGAATTAATCCATTTTGGGAAAAAGCCATCCAAGGTTTGATTATTTTAGCTGCCCTGGTTAGTGACATTTTACTGCGTAAATACGAAGAACAAAGGATTTCAATCGTTCGTTAAACTATTGGAAAAAAGATGCAAGAAGCCATTAAACAACCAGAATTACAGACCGAACAGCCGTTATTGGCGAGATTTTTCCCCAATAATGAATGGGTTTTGTTGGCTGTTTTGTTGTTTGAAATTTGTTTGTTTAGTATCACCGGAAACAATTTTCTTTCAACGGGAAACGGTTTTGATATAACTCGTTTGGCTGTCGAAATCGGACTTTTTGTATTGGTAATGACTCCAATTATTATTACTGTCAGAATTGATTTGTCAGTTGGTTCGATGATGAGTTTGTCGGCGGTCGTGTTGGGTGGTTTATGGCGTGATGCAAATGTTCCCTTACCTTTGGCCATTATAATAACTTTATTGATTGGGACATTTGGCGGGTATTTGAACGGAATTATTATTACTAAACTTCGCTTTCCGCCGCTGATTGTAACCCTTGGAACATTTTCCCTTTTTCGCGGTGTTGCTGAAGGTTTGACCCGTGGAATCGAAAATTATTCAGGATTTTCGCCAAATTATTTGTTTTTGGGCCAAGGCTATATTTTCGGAGCAATTCCGACGCAACTAATCATTTTTATTATTGCTATTTTCGTTATTTTTTGGATGCTTCAACGAACCGCATTTGGGCGAAGTCTTTATGCCATCGGTTATTCTCAAGAAGGGGCAAGACACGCAGGCATCAAAGTAAGACGTTCTTTAACAACTATTTACACACTATCTGGTTTAATGTCCAGTTTGGCTGCAGTAATTTATGTTGCTCACCTTGGACAAGCAAAATCAGATGCGGGAACAGGTTACGAATTGATGGCGATTACAGCAGTTGTTTTAGGCGGCGCATCAATTTTTGGCGGACGCGGAACAATTTTAGGCACAGTATTGGGGCTTTTTGCTATCGTAATTTTACAAAACGGACTGCGTTTAAGTGGGTTGCCAACTGAACTTGCTGGAATTTTAACCGGAGTTTTATTAGTCGCCGTAATTTTGTTTGACAGATTTTCAAAATCTGCGTCGAGTATCCAAAAAGTTTCATATTCAGAGGAGGAATTTGAAGTGAAAAATTCACAAGTTGGTTTTATTTGTGCAGCAATTGTGCTGACAGGTTTATTAATTGCAGGAAGTAATTGGATGTTGGTTAGCTCCATCAGACAAGGTGGTTCTGCAACAACTACAACTAATTCGTCAAGCCAAAATGCTTCACAAAATACGCCACCTTCGGGTAAAAAAGTTGTGATCGGAATGATGCCAAAAGCAAAGGGCGATCCGTATTTTATTAGTTGTAAAAAAGGTGCCGATGAAGCAGCTAAAGAGCTTGGTGCCGAACTTTTATGGGATGGTCCAACAGACTTAGACCCTGCCAAACAGAATGAAGTTGTCGAAGCCTGGATTACTCGTGGTGTTGATGCAATTGCTGTATCTGTTGAAAATAAAGAAGCTATCTCGACCGTTTTGAAAAAAGCCAAGGATAAGGGGATTAAAGTTGTAACCTGGGATGCTGATTCAAATAAAGATGCGAGAGATTTTTTGATTAACCAAGCCACACCGCAAGGGATCGGCGAAACTTTAACTGATGAAGCCGCTCGAATTTTGGGCGGCAAAGGTGAATTTGCCATTGTTACAGCCAGTTTAAGTGCAGCCAATCAAAATGAGTGGATTAAATATATCAAAGAGCGTTTAAATGCAAAATATCCTGATATTAAATTGGTCGCAATTCAGCCAAGTGATGGAGACCGTGACCGGGCATTTCAAGAAACTCAGAACATCTTAAAGGTTCATCCAAACGTTAAACTTATTATGGGAATTGCCGCACCCGCGGTTCCAGGAATTGCTGAAGCCGTCAAACAATCAGGTAAAAAGGATGTTAAAGTAACGGGTTTATCCCTCCCAAATATGTGCAAACCTTATATCAAAGAAGGAATTGTGGATAGCATTGTTTTGTGGAATACAGGCGATTTAGGCTATCTATCTGTTTATGCAGCAAATGCCTTGGTTAACAACAAGTTAAAACAAGGTGATAAAACAATCGAAGCCGGAAAACTTAAATCAATTGAAGTTGTTGGCGATGAAGTAAGACTTGGTAAACCGTTTATTTTCAACAAAGATAATGTTGATAATTTTGATTTTTAGAACTTGGAGCTTACACCCGTGATCTTTAATTTTTCCTTTGGCTTTGACTGTAGTTTTAATTTCAACTTAGTTAAACAGGCAAATTATAGATCAAAATCAAAATTCAAAGAAAACATTCGGAGAAACTATGAAACTTGGAAGACGTGAATTTTTATTGAGTTCGGCTGGAGTAGCTGCTTTGGCAATGTTTGCACCCCGTTCTGCTGTTGCCGCAGAATCAAAAATCGAAATTTTATTAAATGAGCCAATTGGCACGATCAACCCTGATGTTTATGGACATTTTGTCGAACATCTTGGAGCCGTTGTCTATGACGGAATTTGGGTTGGCGAAAATTCCAAAATCAGAAATTACAACGGAATTCGGGCTGATTTAGTCGATGCCTTAAAAAAACTCAAACCTGGTGTCATTCGTTATCCCGGAGGGTGTTTTGCAGACCAATACGATTGGCGCGATGGAATTGGTCCACGTGATAAACGTCCGACACGAGTGAATTTTTGGGCTGATACAACCTATAAAGCACCCCAGAATTATCAAAAATTAGAAGGCGGACCGCAAAAATACGAATCAAATTATTTTGGAACAGATGAGTTTGCTCGTTTTTGCAAATTGGTTGGCGCACCCGTTTATCTTGCCGCCAACCTTAGATCACGTGATACACGCGTTTTTCAAGAATGGTTGGATTACTGTAATTCTCCTGCAAATACTACAACTTGGTCAAAGGAACGGGCTAAAAATGGTTTTCCCGAACCCCATAAAGTTGAATATTGGGGAATTGGGAATGAATCCTGGGGTTGCGGCGGTGATTTTTTACCGGAAGAATATGCTACAGAGTTCCGCAGATTTACAGCATGGAATCCGACTTACGGAGTTAAATTAAAATTTATCGGCTCCGGACCAAATGGTGGTGATACCAATTGGACACGGCGTTTTTTCCAAAAATTAACTGAAAAAGGTTCAGGACAAATCAATAAACTTTACGGATGGGCTTTGCATTATTATTCGGGTTCGACCGGCAAACAAATTGCTAACGATTTTGATGTTAATGATTGGTATGATTTGATCCAGCGTTCCGACCGGATGGAAACTTTGATCGAGGATCATTGGCAGGTGATGGGCGAATTTGACCGGGATCGTCGAATTAAACTTTGTGTTGACGAATGGGGTGCGTGGCATTGGCAAGACCCTGATATGCCAGACGGGTATCTTTATGCTTATGCTTCGACATTACGCGATGCACTGATTTCGGGATTAAATCTCGATACATTTCAACGTCACGCGGATAAAGTCGTGATGGCAAACCCCGCACAGTTAATCAATACAATTCATTCATTATTTATCGCCGCCGAAGATAAATTTGCGATGACCCCAAATTATCATGTTTTTGAAATGTATATGCCGCACGCCGGAGCAACATCTTTACGGACTGAATTTATTTCACCGAGAGTTGGATTTTCAAGGTTTGATGCGCAAAGAAAAGAAACTAAAGCCAGCATCTGGGGATTGAACGGGTCAGCTTCCATAAAAGATAAAACTGTCACTTTAACTGCAGTTAATCCAGATCACGCCAACGCCCACGAAACTGAAATCAATTTACACGGTGCAAAAATCGTTTCGGCATCGGCAAGAATACTGTCATCCAATACTTTGCAAGCCAGAAACACTTTTGCTCAACCAAACGCTTTAGTGCCGCGAAATGAAGAAGTTACCGTTGGCACGGGTGGAAATTTGGTGTATAAATTTGCACCGGCCTCTGTTACCAGATTGACTTTAAAGATTGCATAAAAAATAGGTAATCAAATAATTTGTTTGCCTTTCGTTGTTGGTAAATTTATGAAGAAATGCTTTTTCATCATCATAATTTTGGCGGTTCAGTCAGTCTTTTCTCAAAATCAGCCTGTTACTGTTATGAGCCAGAAGTGGAATCAGAAAACAGAAATTAAATGGGTTCGTGA
>DAORIL010000305.1:0-7586 GCA_035438525.1 Pyrinomonadaceae bacterium | reverse complement strand
CGTGACATCTGATTCGCTAGTGGTAGCAATTTCGGCGCGGTCAGGCTTTTCGGTTGGGATAGATGTTGCCAGTGTTCGGTTTGAAGATTTCAGATATTGTTTGGCAACACGATTAACATCAGCGATAGTAGCTTTTTTAATACGGTCGCGGTAGAGAAAAAACATTCGCCAATCACCACGCCCCGACCATTCACTCAGTTCAGAGGCCATTGTTTCTGGATCATTAAAACTTAATTCAATATCTTTGAGTAAAATGTTGCGGGCACGTTCGACTTCTTCGGAAGTAGCAGGTTTCAAGTTAAAATTTTCGATAGTTTTTAAGAAAATATCGCGGGCAGCTTCCAACGGCATTTCCTGACGTATTTCCGTCGTAAACATTCCTAATCCGGGATTTTTCAAAGGTAAATTATCGCCCGAAACTGAACTCGCTTTTCCTGTTTCGACCAGAGCCTTGTGCAGTCTGCCCGATGGCGTATCGCCCAAAATTTGCCATAGAATTTCAATTGCCCCGAAATCAGGATTTGTCGCAGCAGGTAAATGATAACCAGCCAATAAAAGTTGGGTATCACCAACGCGCCGGACTGTGACCTGGCGTTCTCCGTCCTGAGTCGGTTCAGTTGTATAAAGAGTCGGTAAAGTTCGCGTTGGACGAGGAAGCGGACTAAACCATTTATCTACGAGTTTTAGCGTTTTTGATTCGTCTAAATTTCCGGCAATGACCAAAACTGCATTGTCAGGCTGATAATAGGTTTTATAGAAATTTTGAAGCCGTTCAATCGAAACATTTTCAATATCCGAACGCGAACCGATGGTCGTATTTCCGTAATTGTGCCATTGATAAGCGGTCGCATAAATCTTGTCATATAAAACACTTATCGGAACACTTTCGCCTTTTTCAAATTCGTTGCGAACTACCGAAAATTCGCTATCCAAATCTTTTCTGGTGACATTGGCATTGAGCATCCGGTCAGCTTCAAAATCCAGTGCCCAACTTAAATTATCTTCGGTTGCAGGAAAAGTTTCTTCGTAAATTGTGCGGTCAAACCAAGTATTGGCGTTGAGTCGTGCGCCGTGCTGATTGCCTTCAGCGTCCTGATGTGCGTGACGCGGAGAGCCTTTAAACATCAGATGCTCAAGCAGATGCGCCATTCCCGTTTCGCCATAATTTTCGTGGCGCGAGCCAACCAGATAAGCCACATTAACGGTAATTGTTTGTTTGGTCGGATCGGGGAAAAGCAACACCCGTAAACCGTTTGGCAAACGATATTCATTAATTCCCTCGATAGATGCTGCCCGTTGAAAGCCGTTTGGTAATTCGACATTTTGAGCTTTGGCAGAAAATGAAAAAAATAACAGCAAAGAAAGAACTATTGTGGCTATTTGCCGAAAATTCATAACCTAACTCCGATTAGCATTGGATTAGAAAACTTTAGAAAAGATAATCCTTTGTAATCTTTAACGCCGAAAAAATCAAATAATCGGTTCGGAATTCTGTCAGGCTTCCCACGAAAATAATTTTAATACTTCGCCATTCGGCATTTCGATTAGTTTATTAAATTTGAAATGGAGTTTTTCGAGCAATCGCCCCGAACTTTCGTTATCTTGGGTTGTAATGGCTAGAACTTCTTTAAATCCAAAAGTTTTTTCCCCATATCCCATCACGGCTTGGGCTGATTCAAAAGCATAGCCGTGTTTTTCAAACTGCGGTAAAAAGGCAAAACCAATGTCGGCATATTGAAAATTA
This sequence comes from Pyrinomonadaceae bacterium, assembly GCA_035438525.1. Classification (GTDB taxonomy): domain Bacteria; phylum Acidobacteriota; class Blastocatellia; order Pyrinomonadales; family Pyrinomonadaceae; genus JAIBCC01. Next base: position 5,842 of record DAORIL010000305.1, on the reverse strand, counting down.
TCACGTTTAACAAATCCGCAGATTCCGATTTTTGATTTTTTTGATTCAAAGGCAGAAACCCGTGCGTGAGCAAGGGTGTCCTCGATTTGGGAGTTAGGAGTTTTGATGTCAGATTTAAGTTCAACTAAATACAAACCATAACCATTATCATCATAACTTTTTTGGTAACGGGTTTTGATAAAGTCTTTAGCTTCTTCAATTGTCCGCACATTTCTATCACCGATATATTTGATAAACGAAGGCTGATTGAGCAAATCAAGCATAAATTCCGCATCGTTTTCGGTAACTTCACTAAGTATTAAGCGTTCAGTTTCAAGTATTTTCACAACGATAATTTAAGCCAATTCGGGTTTATTTACAATGATTGAGTAAATTTACCCAATATCTTTCGATATTTCAGACATTTGCTAAATTTGAAGAGCGGTAAAGCATTATTTTCCAGTTGTTTGCAGAAGTTAAAAAGTTCAAGTTTGTGGTCAAAAAGTTGCATTTACATTAAATTGGCGATAAGCCGGATTTTTGATAGATAGGGTTAAAGATATGTTGAAAGCGATTTGGATTTTTTTGACCTTGATTTTTTTTAGCGGTGCAGTTTTCGCTCAGTCTTCTAAACAAATTTTGGAAGCCGAAAAGCTGTTATCTGATTTGGGCTATTGGGTTTTGAACGTTGATGGAATTAGAGACGATTCAACCCGACACGCTCTAGTTGCTTTCCAAAAAGTAGAAAAACGCAAGCGAACAGGCGTTTTGAACGAAACTGAATTGAATGCTTTACGCAATGCTTTGCGCCCGACTCCAAAATATTCAAATGAAGCGCATATTGAAGTTGATATTACCCGACAGGTTCTTTTCCTCGTTAATGAAAAAGGAATTGTGACACATATTTTGCCGATTTCTTCAGGTTCGGAAGAAAAATATCAACAGGATGGTAAATGGGAAGTCGCGCACACTCCGCGCGGAGAATTTAAGATTGAACGGCAAATCCATGGAACGCGCAAAGCTCCGCTTGGCAATCTTTATAATCCGAATTATTTTTATAAAGGCGTGGCAATCCACGGCAGTAATTCAATTCCGACTCAGCCCGCCAGTCATGGATGTGTGCGGATTCCGCGTTTTGCTGACAAACTGTTTGTTGATATGGTTTGGGTTGGAATGAAAGTTTATGTCTTTGATTAGAAGTTAGGGAAGCAAACTTACTCAATTTTGAACGCATCTGAGCAACTATGCTGAGCAAGAAAACCTATATTTTAATTGCGTTGAGCGGTTTGTTATCTACCGCGCTTTTTGGCTTTGTTTTTGCCCAAAGTAAATTTTCCGAAACTGCCAAAAAGATCATTATTAAACCTAATTCAATTGACGTTAAGAAGGCAATTGAGCAGAATTCAAACTTAAAAAATAATCTCAAATGGGTTTTTGGCAATAAACCGCAAACGGGTTGGTATCTCTACGTTTCGTTGATTCAAAAACTAATCGGAACGGAATCTGCGCCCGAAACGGAAAAATTTGCCCTCGCTTTAGCTAATTGGCAGCAAAGATCGAACCTCGAAGCGAACGGAATTCTTGATGAAACAACGCTTTATAAAATGGTTGAGTTTTGGCAGTCTCAGCGTCTCAATAGTAGTGTTTATCCAAATGAAAATGAGCTTTTAACTGCTCCGATTGCTGATTTTTACGACCCGACTCGTGATGTTGAATTGCTCAAAGTCAAACGCGAAGCCTATTTAGCCTTTAAACAAATGGTGTCGGCGGCTATGGCGGATAAATCATTAAAACTAACCGGCGATGAAAAATTCTTGAAGATAATTTCGGCGTTCCGTTCGCGTGAATATCAGGAAAAATTACGCCAAAAATCGCCAAATTCGGGACGTGCCGGACTTGCACTGAACAGTCCTCATTTTACGGGATGCGCTTTGGATATTTATGTCGGCGGTGAACCCGTTACAACCAAAGATGAAAATCGCGCCATTCAAGTTGAAACTCCGGTTTACAAATGGTTGGTCAAAAATGCTGAAAAATTTGGTTTTTATCCTTACTATTACGAACCTTGGCACTGGGAATACGCGCCGAAGAAATAAGTGAAAGGTGATGAGTGACAAGTGATAGGCAATAGAGAGGAAGATTTCCCTTATCACCCATTACTTATCACTATTCGCTATCTTTTCTGCAATCTTTTCTGCTGTTTCAACCGCCGAAAGATTAGTTGTATCAATTGAAAAGTCGGGTGAAATCTTCGGATTATCAAAAACACCCTGCAAATTTAATTGACGAAATAATTTTAACGAATTTAATTTGCCGAATTCTTCCCGTGAAGAATTAATCATTCTTTTTTCGAGTTCTTCGATTTCACATTTCAATTCGACAAAAATCACTTTTCCGCCCTTTTGCTCAACTAAATTCCGCACTTTGTCGGGAAAATCATTGGGAACTGTATTTTCAGGCGCAAAGGTAAAGATCAAGCCCGAAAAATTTGACTTAATTGCTTCGGAAAAAGTTTCGAGCCAAATTTTCTCGCGCAAAGCAATGAATGATTCGCTTCCGAATTCAAAAAGCGAAGTTACCAGATCAACCGTCAAATGATTATGAAAGACTTTGAAATTCGTCAATTTTGAAAGCTCACGCGCAACCGTTAATTTGCCGACTCCGGGCATTCCATAAAGAAAAATTAGGTTCATATTTTTGACACCTTCTTTTCTATTAAAACGTAAGTCTTGTTTTCGGTCTAGTATTTGGGAAAATATGCTCTATCGGAATAGGTGATAGGTTCATAATCCATTTGTGCGGTGACAGCCATATAACGCATATCCGGTCCTTCGAAACCGTGGCTGAAAATATTGAGAAAGACTAATATTTTATCTTCATAAAAATATACACTTTCGATTCGATAACTATCAGGGCAATTTCGGCGGGCAGGCAACACGGAATCTTTTTGCAAAACTTGCGACCAATTGTCTGAATTTTCGTGAGAAGTGTAATTGAGTGTGAGTCCAAGTTTGAAAACTCCTAATCCGGTTCGATTAGTGCATTCAACTGTTTTATCCTCAAAAGTCTCCAGTGTTAACTCGTAGAATTCATATTGATTAGGAGAATTCTGATTCATATAGTCATTAAACTTAACTTTTTCCCCATAGCCGCCAGTTGTGAAATTATCATCATAAGTCCAATCGGTTAAGAGATGAGAAAGAATTAAGGTTCCGGTGTTTCCCGGCACGATTTTGAATTGTCGCAGACCGTTGGCGGCGGCTATTCTATATTTTTGTTTTAGAGTTTTGGCAGAGGATTCAGTTGTCCTGTCCGAATATGCTTCATAGATAAAAGGTTTGACGGCAAAAGAGTTGTTGACCGTGTCAATAATGTAAGTTTTGGCATAATTCCCGCCTATTCCGTCAAATTCGCCCCATTCTTCAAAGGCTACATAGTTGCCGTCTTTAGAAAATCCGATAAATTTCAAGTTTGCATAATCACCAGCCAATGCGAGTGAAGCTGAGAACGATAAAATAAAAATAATGCTTAATAAAAGTTGTAGTTTTTTCATATAGTTGATACTCAGTTTCAAATTAAACCGTAAATTTACTGCATCACTATTTAAGCATTATTTTTTTTTCAAACAACGTGGACTTCCACAGAGCCAACAGCGTATTTGCCGAAGTAATTGCTTATTTTTGTTTCTTTTCAAAGACACTCAAATTAACATCCTTGAGTTTTTTGACACCTTCATCGGTTGTCATCATTACCAAATTAGTTCTGGCTTTGAAAAATCCCATTTCGACTTTTTGCTGTAAATAATAGGTTCTTCCGGCTTCGACCGTCATTTTTAACCAATCTTGATTTTCGGCTTGGGAACAAAAATAATGTTCACCCGGGTCAACCATTAAGAAAAAATAAGTTTTGCCGCGATTAACACCTTTCCATTCGCCGTCAACTGCAAATTTAGATTGAATGCCAAACCCGATCATGGTTGGACGGAGAACATAGATCAATGCTTTATCAGCCGGAGCGTCCGGTGTCGGATGTTGAGTTTTATCCGTCTCAATTTTGAAATCCATATCGCCTGTGCCGCACGCTTTTAGCTTTTCAGCATTTTTATCCTGAGCAAAAGAAATTTGGGTTGCGAGAAAGAAGGTTAGTAATAGAAATAAAAAGTTTTTCATTGGTAAAGTCTCCTAAAACAATAAATTACAAAATTATTTTACATTATTTTGAGTGTCGTTTGACAATGAACTTGATGAGATTTCGCAAAGATAAGTTTACTTTTTAATTGGTTTTATCCTGTTTCCATTTAGTAAAACCTTGTTTTTTTAGTTTTTTAATTAAATCCTTTCGGTTGAGTGCATTATGCGGTTTGTAATGCCAATGATGAAAACCTCTCGAAAGACAAATAAGGTTTTTCTTTTTTCTTAGACCATATTTTTTCAAAATTTTACGAACTCTTTCGATAATTTTTTTGTCATAGGACATTATAACTAAGGTCTTATGATCACTGATATTTATGTTTGTTTGCCCTTCGTCAAAATAGGTCGTCAAAGTAACATGACCGTTTTGTAAAGTATCAATTTTATTGATTTCGATGAAATTTTTTATAAGTTCAGCGGCTGCAATCTGTTCATTTATAAAGATTTCTTCATTATTCTTAGCTTCCCAATCTTCTTGAAGTTTTACCATCACCACTCTGATCTCAGGCAAAACAGTAATTAAATCAAGATAAATTCTTAAAATATCGTCTTCTTTGACTACTGCTTCAACTTCAATCAAGCCGCTATCATAATCAATAACGTCGTAGCCTAATTTTATTTGAGTGTCTTCAAATTCGCATTCCTCAAATGAAAGAATCACGCCTGTCGGAATTTTGTAACAATCTTCAATCGGAAAAATATGAAATTCATCAGCAACGAATGTTTCTTCTTCGTCAATAGAAAAAACTTCTTCAGGTAATTCGTCAAAATCGAAAAAATCAAAGTATCTTGGGATCGGATTTTTAATATCTAATTTATCAGCACATTTACAAACTTTTTCGATTGCTTCTCCCAAATCTTTTGCCCAAACCCAAAAGTTCCTTAAATTTGAGTCTTTACCTTCTGACCATTCAATTAGACAGTTGTAAAAATTCATATTTGAGGTTTTATTTTCCAATTTGCACAAAATTACTCACACTTTCCTCAGTTTGTTGTCTCGCGTGATAAGAACTGCGTGTTAAAGGAGAAGATTCGACATGTTTGAAGCCGAGTTCTAATCCGATTCTTTTCCATTCGGCAAATTCTTCGGGTGTCACGTAGCGTTCAACCGGCAAACGGCGTTCATACGGTTGGAGATATTGCCCAATCGTCATAATGTCGCAGCTGACCGAGCGCAAATCTTTCATTAGTTCAACGACTTCTTCAAACTCTTCGCCAAGTCCCGCCATAATTCCGCTTTTTGTTTTCATTTGTGGAAATTTTGTATCGCGGAAATGTGCTGAACGTTCCAATAATTCCAGAGTTTGTGTGTATTTAGCGTCCGGGCGAACTCTGCGGTAAAGTCTTGCAATCGTTTCGGTATTGTGATTAAGAACATCAGGGCGTGCTTCCAGAACATTATTTAAAGCAGCTTCGTCGCCATTAAAATCGGGAATTAAAACCTCTACTTTGCAAAGGGGATTGAGTTCTCTGACCTTTAAAATCGTTTCTGCCCAGTGCATCGAACCGCCATCAGGCAAATCGTCTCGATTAACCGAAGAGATCGGAAAAGAACACGCCTGAACTCCAGTCACCGAGGTACCTCTTATGCCGTCTTCCGCTTGAAAAAAAAAACCCCACTTATAATCTTCTTTAATTTTCTTAATTTCACTCTTTTTAAATTATTCAAATTT
>DAORIL010000304.1:0-7599 GCA_035438525.1 Pyrinomonadaceae bacterium | reverse complement strand
TCAACCACTTTGAAAAGTGCCCGCGCCAACGGCGGATTTTCAATTAAAGGAACGTCATTTTCTTTAGCAATTGCACGAATCTTTGCTGCAATATTGTCTGCGCCTTTAGCAACCACAATTGGCGCACCGTCTTTTTCTCGATCATATCGAAGCGCTACTGCAAAGTGGGTTGGATTAGTAATGACTACCGAAGCAGTTGGAACTTCACCAAGTGAGCGTTTTTGGACAAGTGCCCGTGCTGCTCTCCGTCGCTGACCTTTAACCATCGGATCACCTTCCTGATCCTTAAATTCATCACGGATTTCCTGTTTGCTCATCCGCAGAGACTTTTCGTGTTTATACCAGGCATATCCGTAATCAGCACATGCCAACAAGAGTAAAACAAGTCCGCAACGAAAGGCCAGACTGTAAAGAGTTTCCCCGAGTTTGACCGCAATCGTCGGTAATGGCGCATGAATAAACGAAGGAGCATTTTCAATGATTGGTGATAAAACTCCGAAAGCAACAAAGCCAATGACAATTAACTTTAAAAGGGATTTGCCAAGATTAACAACTGAATCCAGTCCAAAGATCCGTTTAATATTCTGAGCCGGATTAAATTTATCGGCTTTCGGCATCAACGCCTCTCCGGTAAAAGATAATCCACCTTGGGCAAAATTTCCGGCAACAACTGCTGCAAATCCAACTAAAATAACAGGCAAAATCAAAAGTGCCAGAATTTTTCCGGCTTCGATAAAAATAATGTGTAAATCGCTATCTGTCAAAGGTTTGATGTCACCTATTTGATGCGCTGAGTTCTGGATATAATAACTTACCCTGCCAAAAATATCACTTCCAACAATTTTGAGTGTTATCAAAGCACCAAGAAAAGCAAGCGCAGCAGGCAATTCTGCGCCACGGGCAATCTGACCTTTTTTCCGGGCATCTTCACGTCTTTTAGGTGTGGCTTTTTCGGTTTTTTCTTGTGACATTGATTAACAGATTTCAAGGTTTAAGATGACTTTCATTTTTCCTTTGAATTAACTTATGTTGCTCCCAGAATTTGAACTAAACCGTGGTAAATAGTTGCTAAAACATCACGTAATGCTCCGGGTAAAAAATACAATGAAGCCCCGACGATCGATAACCCAATCCCGATTTTAAGCGGAAATCCGAGGATAAAAACCTGAAATTGCGGAGCCGTGCGTCCAAAAAATTCCAGCGCAAATTCCACTGTCAACAAAACAATAACCGCCGGAGCTGCCAAAGTAACTCCGACCACTAAAGCATTGGCCGAAAATCGTAAAATAATATCAAGAAGCTCGGGTGAAAACGTAAAACTGCCGGGTGAAGTCGTCGAAAAACTTTTGACAGTTGCCGCCAGAAACCAATGGTGTCCGTCTGCTCCCAGCAAAACCATTAACCCAAGCATTTGAGCAATTGTTCCAAAGGCGGTTGTTTGAGCCTGGGTCGAAGGATCGATCGTTCCCGCCAAAGAAAAACCCATCTGTGAAGCGAGCAGATGGGCAGCTAATTCGAGTCCGCTAAAAACTATCCGACCGACAAAACCAAAGATCATCCCGATCACGATTTCACCAGCTAAAATTAAGGTCATTTCACTAACTTGAGAAGACGGAGTTTCGATGCGAGCCATCACAATCGGAGTAATCGCTAAAGCCAGAACAACTGCTAAAACAATCCTGATTTTGGCATTAGCCGCCCGATGGGACCAAAACGGCGCAAAGGTCACCAGTCCGCCAATCCGCGCCAGCACGACAAGAAATACTAAAAATGGACGTAATGGGACTTCAAAGGTTTCCAAGGCTTTTATCTTATTTAATAAACGGGGTAAAATCTCCGAAAATCGAAGCTGCAAAGGTCGTCAAAACCCGTAAAATCCAAGGGAAAGAAACCAGAAAAATTGCGAAGATGGCAACTACCCGGGGGGCAAAGGAAAAGGTTTGATCCTGGATCGAGGTCAGAGTTTGAATCAAACTGACGATAACACCGACAATAATTGCCACCGCTAACATCGGCGCGACAATCCACATCAGGGTCGAAAGCGCATTTTGCATTAAGGAGTTGATCAAAGCATCATTCATAATTTTAGTGGACAGCAATCGGCGGTTAGTTTGGAAATCTGAAAAATCAACAAAGTGATTACCATTCCTTAACCGCCGACCACATTTTTACGTCACGCTCTTGATTAGTGAGCTGACTATTAGATACCAGCCGTCAACCATGACAAAAAGTAGTATCTTAAACGGCATTGAAACTATTACAGGCGGTAATTGCATCATCCCCATCGAAAGCAAGACACTCGACACCGCCAAATCAATAACTAAAAACGGCAGGAAAAGCACGAACCCGATTTGAAAAGCGGTTTTCAATTCTGAAATCATATAAGCCGGAATCAGTGCAGTGGTCGGAACATCATCCGCCGTTGCCGGCCGCGGACTTTTTGAAAGCCGCAGAAAGAGCGCCAGATCCTTTTCCCGGGTGTGTTTGAGCATATAAGCACGTAATGGAACCAATCCTCTTTCGAGTGCTTCCGATTGCGATATTTCACCATCCGTTAATGGCTTATAGGCTCCGTCATAGACTTCTTTGAGGGTCGGACTCATCACAAAAAGCGTGATGAAAAGGGCGAGTCCTAATAAAATTTGATTGTTTGGAGTTTCCTGAGTTCCGAGTGCCTGCCGCAGAAAGTGAAAAACTACAATTAGCCGCGTAAAACAAGTCATTGAAATAAAAATTGCCGGAATAAAGCTCAAAAGAGTCAGGAGAACAACTATTTGCAAAGGAGTTGAGCTGTTGGCAGTTTTATTTAGATCAATCGTCGGTTCAGGTTTCTTGGGAGCCTCAGGCAATTTCGGCTGCGCCTGAATATTCATTGCAGCAAAACTTAAAAATATAAAAAATAGTGCCGGTAAAAGAAATTTTCTCATTAAATTTGTTTTCCTTCCCAAAGATTTAATTTGGATTGCGCATCTTCAAATTTATTGGCGAAAGAATCGTTTTCCTCAGCCAGCATTTCGGCAACTGAGCGCGAGGTTTTCAGAGAAACTTTTTCGGTGTTTGTTTCCTCTGCGAGTAAAGTAATTGATTGCGGAGTTGAGCCGATAACTAAAATTCTTTCGCCAAAACGGAGGGTTGAAATTGTTCTGCCGTTTCCGATTGAAACAGTTGAAAGAATTGCTAACTCCAGATCATCCCCCGAAGAGGTTGATTTTATTCCGCCAAAGCCAAGTTTTTTTGCGCCCCATGCGCCAAAGAAGATTAATCCGACTATCAACAGCATTGCCCCGAGTGTTTTTAGCAAAAGCCCGCCGGAGCTAGGTTCAGCGGAGGCTGGGGTTTGTTCAGACTGCATAAAAGGCAAATGTTCATTTTCACCTAAAATCTCGATATTTTGTTGATTCGCGGCAGAATTATTAGCATTTTGGGCAAAACTAATCGGCACTAGGGAGAAAAGAATAAGCAACAAAATTAAAATTTTTAGAAAAATCAGTTTCATTAATTTTCTCCGGTTATAATTTCGTTGATCCGAACGCCGGCGCGGTCATCAATCACGACAATTTCACCCCGAACCAATGATTTGTTATCAGCCCGAATGTCAACGCCTTCTCCGGTTGAACGGGATAATTTAATAAGACTTTCAGGGGCAAGTTCAAGAATCTCCCGAATTTTGAGCCGTGTTTGCCCGAGTTCTACCGAAAGGGGCACACTCAAATCGAGAAAATTACCCCACATCGCAATAATCTTTTCGTTTTCTGCTTTCATTTCTTTTTAGAGTTGAACGATAAAATCGGTAATGTAAATGGCTTTTACTTCGGGTTCTTCGGAGGCAGCCTGAGCAGCTTTGAGCAACTCTTTGCGAAGTTTGGCTTTTCCTTTAACTGTTAGGATGTCTGAAGATTTTTTGACTGACAAAACAGCTAACATTGCGTTGCGGATACGAGTGATAAAAATCGTGTTCGGTTTTTCACTCTCGCCGCCCTCACCGCCAAGCCCGACACTGACCGACAATCGTAAATATCGCGCCTGATCATCATCTGCAAGATTTACAATAAAAGGGGGCAGGTCAACAATATTTTTGACATCTTCATCCTCAGGAATAGCGTCTTCCACCGAAGTTGTGGCGTCAGACTTTTCTGATTTTCCTTCACTTTCATCTTCCTTGCTGGTTTCTTTAGAAGATTCTTTTTTAGAACTTTTCTTTGAATCCTTTTCAGATTCTTGGGCATTTACCGGCTCTGTTGTTGTTTTGCGGAAAAAGAAATAACCGCCTCCGCCGGCGAGAATGAGAACTACTAAAACTATAATTATCAATTTCATGCTGCTTTTTTTGGTTGGTTCGTTATTTCCACTCATTTCGGAAGTTGTGTTTTCTGTTGTAGTTTCTGACATAGAGTAACCTCGTCGGTTTGAATCAAAGCGAAACTTGTGCCAAACACCAAAAAACGCTTATTAATTGAATATTCTTCAAAAAATAAACGTGTTTCCGACTTTATTTTGACAAAGTGCGTCAATGAACTGACACACTATGCAAAACATAGATTTGTAACAAAGGTTAAATAAATTGTTCTACATATCAAAATCTGATGTTTGGCAAATATCCGACAAGTCCCCAGTTTGTTCTCAATATTGAATTTAACTCAAGCCAATCATCAAACTGAAGATCTGCGGGACTCCTTTTTCAAAATTTAGTGGAGCAAATTATTTTTCTACTGTTATTTAGCATAATTCTTTCAAGCTAGTTTCTTGCTTTCTTTGGTTCTACCCGAACAACTTGTCCGGTTTCCAAATGATAAACGGCACCAAAAATAGTAAGCTCGCCTGATTGAACCGCTTTTTTAATAATTGGGCTTTTCATTAAAACTTCTTTTGCACTTTGTTGGACATTAAGCTCAACACAAGAAAGATTTATTTTTTCACCGATCTTACAAACCAGCGAACCATCAAAAGCCGGGGCAATAGTTTCTGTAATCGCTCGTAAATTTGCAGTCGGCATTTTTTCACCCGAAAGGGTTGCGGCTACGGCTCCACAACTTTCATGACCTAAAATTACTAAAGTTTTAACGTGAAGATGTTCAACCGCGTATTCGATACTACCCAAGGAAACTTCATCGGCAATATTCCCGGCATCACGAATAACAAAAAGTTCGCCCAAATTTTTGTCAAAGATAATTTCCGGCGGAACCCGGCTATCTGAACAACCCAAAATTATTGCCTGAGGATGCTGACCTTTAGCAAGTTGATGGCGTGAAACAGAATAATTTACTGCAGTGTGTTTTCCTGCCATAAATCTTTTGTTACCTTTCATTAGGTCTTTCCAGGTTTCCTCCGAAGAAATTGTTTGATTTTTTTCGGTTTCGGCTGAGGAATCTTTTGCTTTTGAAACATCTTTTTTATTTGGCTCTTTTTTTGATTCTTCGGCTTTTACTTTAGTTTTATTTGAATCTTCAACCGAAACTTTTTCGTTAGGATTAACAACTTTCTTAGAATTCTTATTTTCAGAATTTACATTATTTTCAGTATTATTCTCAGAATTAGTATTTTCGCTTTCCGAATCTGTTTCTTCTTCAATGGTTACATCCTTTTTGGGTTTAGATTTTTTCGTTTTTTCTTTTTTCGCCGAAGCATTTGCCGAACTACAGGCAGAAAAAACAGAAGCAATGAGAAAACCGACTAAAAACAACGCCAGAACACGTTGGAGAAACTTGAGCAGATTACTTTTTGGATTCTTCATATTTTTTTACCAGTAACTTTAAAATTTTTTTATTCGCGGCTTTTCGGGGATTTTATCCGCCTCTCCGACTGATACCGAACCTTCGTTTTGTAATTTATTCCTGGCTGTTTTCTGTTCATCCGTTGTAGTTGAATCAGTATTTGAATCAGAATCCTCCTCCGAATCGTTCACAGATTTAGCCTTATTTTTTGACGATTTTGAATTGTCAACAGGCTGCGTGAGACGCAAAACGGTGATACTGATGCGGCGATTAGTTGGTGAATATGGGTCTTCCGGCACCATTGGCTCGGTGTCGGCAAAGCCCACAATCCGTTTAATCTGGTCAGGTTTAACACATCCATTTTCCAGAATCCGGCGAGCTGCATTAGCACGGTCAGTTGATAATTCCCAGTTTGTATAACCGTTGTCAGAAGGAAAAACATGGCTGTCAGTATGTCCCCCGATATTGATTTTGTTGGGCAGGCTACAAATTCCGGTTGCAATTTCCTTGAGAATTAATTCTGCTTCGGAATTTAGTTTTGCGCTGCCTGAATCAAAGGAAACCCGATCAGCCTTATCAATTAATTGGATTCGTAAGCCTTCGTCCGTAACCTCAATTTTTACCTGATCTTTGAAGCGTGAAAATTCAGGTCTGGTCGAAAATTGTTTTTGTAAAGCCTGTGCAACACTAAAAAGTGCTTGTTCATCATCTTTCGAGGTTAAATTTTCAGGTTCTTTGCTGACCTTTTTAGCCTGGGACAAAATTCCGCCCTGCATTGAATCAAACACGCCGGGTGAACGAAAATAGTTAGCAATAGCTTGTTTTAACTTAATGTCCGCTTGAGAAACCAGCCACAGCACCAAAAATAATGCCATCATCGCTGTGACAAAATCAGCGTAAGCAACTTTCCAGGCACCACCATGGTGTCCACCGTGACCTTTTGCTTTTTTGACCCGCCGTCTGGGTTTCTTTTCCTCTTCTTGCTTGATTTCCATAAGTCAGGATTTACCTCGGCTTGATTTCCTTAAGCATCGGTTCAATTTCTTTAGTTGGCGGACGATCAAAGCTATAAATGGTCTTTCGGGCAAATTCGACCGCTGTCATTGGTGCCGCACCATTTGAAAAAGCAACGAGACCTGCTTTCAAACAGGCAAAATATTTGCTTTCATCCTGTGCCAGATTTTCGATATTGGCAGCAATTGGTGCGAGAAATCCATAAGAGAGCAATAAACCGAGAAAAGTTCCGACGAGTGCCGCTCCAACGTGATGACCAAGTTCTTCGGGTGGACCGTCCAAATGCTGCATGGTGACAACAATGCCCAGCACCGCCGCCACGATTCCCAAACCGGGGAGCGCATCCGAGGCACGTTGGAGAAGCACTGGGACGATTGCACCTTCATCATGATGCGTTTCCATTTCAGCTTCGAGCATTATTTCCAGTTCTTCGGTCGAACAGGCGCCATTGACCAGCATTTTCATTGCATCACAAAAGAAATCTACGGCATGATGATTGGCAATAAAATTTGGATATTTGGAAAAAATTGAGGATGACATCGGATTATTGACATCTTCTTCAATGGAAAGCATTCCGCCTTTTTTTGAATTGACGAAAACATCGTATTGCATTCGCAAAACTTCCGAATATGTATTTTTGTTATAGGGCGAGCCTTTGAGCGCAACAGGCAAAATTGCTATGATCCGCATTAAAAACTTAAGCGGATTAGCAGCCAGAGTGGCACCGATTACAGCCCCGCCGATTACGACAAATTCCGAAGGTTGAATCAGAACCCCAAGTGGACCGTTGATCATCAAAAATCCGCCAAGGACGCAACCAAAAACAACAAGAATGCCGATAATTATAAACATAAACTTTTTAAAATTTACTAAA
>DAORIL010000303.1:0-7606 GCA_035438525.1 Pyrinomonadaceae bacterium | reverse complement strand
TTTAATTTTTTTGATTTTACCGAAAAATCACTGGAAAGGGTTTTGCCGCAGGACGTCATCGATTGGCAGAACGCGATGCAAGATGCGGGACTGTCCACCGGGACGATCTATAACCGGATCTCGGCATTGGCAAATTATTATGAATATTTAAAGAATGAAGTTGGATTAGCGAATATAATTCCAATCAATCCGGCGAAAGTTACCATACCGAGGTCGCCAAAACCTTTTGAATCTGAAAGCGTCAGTGCTTTAACCCGTGAAGAATTATTTGCCTTACTCAATGTCGTCGAAAATTATGCAAACTCGAAAAAGCCGTTGCATTTAAGGGATTATGCGATCTTACAGCTTTTTGTCGTGACCGGTAAACGACGCGAGGAAATTCTCTCGCTCCAAGGCAAAAGCATTCAAATCAAAAGCGGACGTTTCTTTGTAAAAACCAAAGTTAAAGGCGGATACTTTGTCAATTTTGAAATGAACGATCCGATTGCCCAAGATTCTTTGTTAAATTATCTGGAAGCCACGGGACGAAGCGAGGAAATTTTCGGAAAGAATGAAGCACTCTGGCTCCGGCATTCTACCGGGGGCAAAAATTTGGAAAAAGTAAAATTAACCTCCCACGGCTTTGCCAAAAGGATGAAGAAATATGCCTTAGAAGCCGGAATTAGCGGGTTCCATATTCATCGTTTGCGGCACACCTTTGCCAAGATCGTTTCCGAATCGGTTGAATCAATGGCTGATACACAGGAGGCATTAGGTCATTCAAACATTAAAACCACTCAGGTTTATGTCAAAAGATTAAGTGTCAAAAAAGATAAATATTCAAAGACCATCCGTGAGGCAATGGAACAGGAAAAATCAAAATCGGCTTGAAATGAAGATTGTCAGTGAATAGTAAAACCTATCGAATCAAATGTTGGTCTGCCTGCATCCTCGAAGGTGATACAACTTTTCTGCATTGGGAGCCGAAAGAGGAAAATCTTTATTTATGGTTGGCTGATTCCAGTGGTTTCTATCAAACTGTCTAAGTTTTTTTGTCGTTTTTAAATCGTTTCACACAATACATGACGCGGTATCACAGTTCTCCGCTGTCAGCTTGGTTGATGGAAGACGGTTAGGCGGAACTCGGTATCAGAATCCACCCTAAGCATCCATTCGCCTGCTTTGTCGGAGTAGTCGGTCGTATTCTTTAACACCCTCGCATAACGGACACGGAATCGTCGCTTGGCAGACCGCCAATAGGCGTCTTAGTTTCGCAATATCAGGGTTTCCGTCCCGCTGGAAATGTCGAAGTCGGTGCCGCTGCGACATGTTCAGATCGAAAGTCCGACGTTGCCTTCCAGAACCTTCACCTCGAGCCGCGGCCGCTCGCCCGGTTTCCAGAGCTTCGCGATATTTGCAACGCGGTAGCGCAGCGGTCCGCCGTCGGGGCTTGCATTTCGGGTGATCGGCCTTGGAATGCACACAAACTCGGTTCGCATCTCATTGGCGGTTAGGCGCACCTTTGCGTAACCGTGGCCCCCAAGGTCAACGAACTCGAGATGCGGGGCAAGCTCCGGGTTCGAAAGAGCATGTGCACTCTTGAGGTCAAAGCTTTTCGCGTATTCAAGGCACGAGCGGACGCCGTGCCGCAGCAGCATGTTGTAGGTCCACTCCGGTTTGCCGCCATCTGGCCGGTCGGCGAGGAACAAAGCGCGCAAGGGGTGATCCTTGCGTAAGCCATATTCGGTTGCCTCCATTGCTCCGGGGCTTATCATTGACCCTCCGACAAAGCTCAAACCCACGGGCTCGAATTTCCGCGGCGGAAGGTAAGCTGAGGCATAACCCGCCCAGAAACTGTGGCGATCCCCTGAAACGATGGCAAAGCCGGTGATCTTCGCATCCCGCACCAAGTCGTAGATCTCTTTGCGTTCGGCATAAGCCCCGCCGTAATCGTAACTGTGGGACATTCCGTAAGTGTCCGCCGGCCACGCATTTTTGACCATTCCGGCGGGAAGGTTTTGCAGGTCCACGCGGTCGTCGAGCGCTCCAAGAGAATTGCCCCAGATCTTCCACGTCGCCTTCGACTTGCGCAGCTGATCCTTAAACCATGCTTTTTGCTCTATGCCGAGGATGGTCCGGGGCAGTTTGTCCTTGCTGGGGTTCGAGATGCGCACATCGCGGAAGTGGAGCTCGGACGGGGGCTTCCCGCCATCGTAGGCGCGGCCTTCGTCGAGCGCGATCATTGCTTCCTCCGAGAAGTAGCCCCGGAATGACGGATCATAGATCTTTCCAACACCTTCGGCGTCGGACGGGTCGTCGCCGCTGAAACTGCGCTGATCGGTAATGAGCAGATCGAGGTGCTTGCCATAGCGAAGCGTCCGGTAGGCAATCAGGCTGCGGATCGCGGCCAGATTGTTCGGCTCTTGCCCCAACCCATTCTCGTCCCATTTTTCGATCTTAACGTTCTCGACCGCGACCTTTCCGAATTCATCGAGCGAGCCACTCGGCGGCTTTACGCGAGCCGGAATATACTCGAACCAGGCTTGGTTAGCGGCGACCTTAACGGTCTGTCCGGGCTGCGGAGGACCACCAGCCTGGACGATACTCTGGCGACCCTGCCACGAGAATTCGTGATTGTCCCAGATGCAGACGAACGGCCAGCGGGCACGGGCATCCTGAAGGTCGGGGTCGGCGAGATACCCTTTATATACGGCGCGATAACCGTCGACGGTCAGCGGATAGTGGAAAGTGGCGGTCTTTCCACCGTCGGTAATGCGCGCCACCTCATAAATCGTCCGGTCATAGCGGGTGGCTCCCTCTTCGGGATATTGAACGACCTCGTAGATAAAGTCACCAAGATGCAGCACGAAGCCGAGCTGCTCCTCCGTCCGCGCCCGTTCGTCTTCGAAGATCATCCGGCGATAAGCGTTGAGTTTTCCTTCGTTGACATCTTGACAGCTGACGAAAGCGAAGTTCACAGTCCGAGCGTCGTTTGGCAGCGGCGCGGTGATGGTGCGTCCGATGCGGCTGCCGTTGCCATCCGCATCGGTGAATCGATACCAATAAACCTGCGCTGGCTTGAGCCCGCCGACCAAAACCCGGGCGGTCCAGTCAGACACAGGCGAAACCGGAACGCGCGTCCGCGCTACGACTTGGCGAAACCCCTCATCTTTCGCTACTTCGACCGTTAGTATCTGGCGCTCACCTTTATCAAAGGGTCTGCGAGTCCACAGAATTACGCTGTCGGGGGACGGATCGCCCGAAGCAACACCTTGCGGAAACAGGTCGCGCCGCTCCTGCCAGCCAACGGTAGAGGCATGTGCTTTCTTTGATCCCCACGCTAAAGCCGCACCGAATAACGCGGCTTGTTTGATAAATTCTCGACGGTCGATTCTGCTCATATTATTTTTCTAAAAATCTTTTATTTAGTAAATCACTATCAATAAAGTTTATTCCTCAAAAATCAAGTAAAAATCTTGATATATTAGTTCTTCGGGAACAAGGTTGTGACTAATCAAATTCCTCAATAACCTTGTTATTAATTCCTTCACTCCTTGCGTAATTAACCCTTAACGTCCACCACGATCATCTTATAAGCTGATCTAACCAATTTATTAAACTCAAAAATAGCAAAAATATTAAAATATAAGTTCATTTTTGTGACAAACGGAAGATTAAAGGGATAAAATTGACTAAATATCGTCTCAACAAATTTTAATTGGATTTTTAAAAAGCCTCTTTGAGTTGAGATGGTTTAATTTTTCAAAAAAACTCTCGGTAAAATTAGAGAATAAAAAAATTTAATGAGGAGTTTAAATAACAAGCAATTAAAAAGTATTTGGGCGGGCAATCAATGGCTTCGTTAGAACAGTGTTGGAAAAATTTGTGCGATTGGTTTCTTAAATTAGTGGAGGAAATTAACAAATCAAAGATCGTCGAAATCAAAGATCTGGAAAAAATCTTCAGCCTCTGACCGATTTAATTGCTAAAAGATTTGTAGAGTTTTTGCCGAAATTAAATTATCCCTTACGGGTTGGAACGCATACCAATACGGCTTTTGGATTAAACTTTGCCGATGATTATGCCAAAGCATTGGGAAATCAGGAGTTACAAAAATCAATTGGGGAAAATGCCAGAAAATTATTTCTCAAAGATGAAGGATGCCCGATCAATTGGGAGCCAAGCGGAACCGATTTTCTTTCGCCCTGTTTAGAAGAAATAAATCTGATGCGGAGAGTATTATCAAAGGAAGAATTTTTGGCTTGGAATCATAAGTTTTTGCCTCAATTGGAGAATAAAAACTTTGATCTTGAAGTCGGAAAGGTTTCTGACCGGGGCGATGGTTTTCTGGTTCATTTAGACGGATTGAACTTTTCCCGCGCCTGGATTTTTTACGGTTTAGCCAAACAACAATTGACGGGAATTATGAAGGCGAACATTGTTTAGACAGCTTTGCCATTTATGCGTTAAGTGAAAACTAACGGAATTATCAAAAGATATAAACGATGAAGTTTTAATGTTGTTTCAAGCACTGAAAGTAGGAGAGATAACGGATTTTTTCTTCAATTTATCTATGCAGGATTTTCGCCTAAAAGTATTTCGGACAGTTGCGGAGAAACTGAATTTTACCAGTGCCGCTGAAAGTCTGTTTTTAACTCAGCCTGCTGTTACTTTGCAGATCAAAACTCTGGAACAAGAATTAGGGGTAAAACTATTTGACCGAACCGGCGGGAAGGTCAGTTTAACTCCAGCCGGAATCGTTCTTTTGGACTATTCTAAAAAAATTGCCGATTTATACAACGAAGCAGAAACTTCCATCGGCAATCTAATCGGTGAAGCACGAGGCAAACTTTCCCTCGGAGCTTCGACCACCATTGCCCAATATGTCCTGCCTCAACTAATCGGAGAGTTCCTGATTCGCCATCCCAAGGTGGAATTTTCGATGATCAGTGCCAATACCGAAAATATTGTTCAAGCTCTTCAAGTAAAAAAGATTGCTCTCGGCCTGGTAGAAGGTCCGGTCGGAAGAGTTGATCTCGAAACCAAAAGTTTTATCGAAGATGAAATTGTTATCGTTGCCTCAGCAAACCATGGATGGGTCACTTCTGCACAATCACGAATTACTGTTTCCGAACTTGCCGAAATGTCTTTGATCATGCGCGAACACGGCTCGGGAACACGGCGCGTGGTCGAAAATGCACTCAAAAAAAGCGGTCTGAAATTATCCGAATTAAAGATTGCGATGGAGCTGGATTCGACCGAAGCCATCAAATCCGTAGTTGAGGCAAACTTAGGCATCGGCTTCGTGTCCCGTTGGGGATTATCACGAGAAATTGAACTTGAAACTCTCAAAATTATTAAAATAGAAGGTCTGGAGATCAAAAGAAAATTTCAATTTATTTTTCCGCCTATCGGCAAATTGGATCCAGTCGTCGAAGCCTTTTATCGCTTTGCCCTACGTTCCCGTCCGCCACAAAATTTTTAGATGGTTCTGCATTCACTTCCTTAAATTTAAGCCTCACTCTTTCAATCATTTAATGTTCTTTTAAAACTCTATTTCCCGTCATAAAAATAACTTATCGCTCATCAGAATTAATCATTGGACGTAAGATTTTAAAGGGTGCAAAATCCTATTTTTGCCGTTATTTGTAAACCATTTCAATTAATTAAAAAGTAACTATTAAATAAAACACAACTCTAAAGAAATCCAATGAAATTTCGACCATCCAATTTAACTAGAAAAATATTATTTATTTTTTTCCTGTTAGTCCTCTTGACTCTTTATTCCTCACCACCTCTTGGTTTGGGGTTAGGTTTGTTATTCGGGTTATTTTTGGGCAATCCTTTTCAGGAGAAATCAAAATATTTTTCTAAAATTCTTCTTCAACTCTGTGTCGTCGGATTGGGGTTTGGGATGAATTTGGAAGAAGTTCTGAAGGTCAGCGGCTCCGGTTTTCTTTATACCATTTTGGGAATCAGCTTTGTCCTGGGCTTTGGCTATTTATTGGGTAATTTATTCAAAGTAAGTTCTACCAACAGCTATTTGATCTCAGTCGGAACAGCCATTTGTGGCGGTAGTGCGATTGCCACTATCGGGCCTGTAGTCGAAGCTTCGGATGAGGAAATGTCCGTTTCCCTCGGAACGGTTTTTATTCTCAATTCTGTTGCTTTAATTATTTTTCCAATGGTAGGTCAGGCAGTAGGATTATCTCAGGAACAATTCGGATTGTGGGCAGCCTTAGCCATTCACGACACCAGTTCAGTCGTTGGAGCCGGACTTAAATATGGAGCAGTTGCTCTCTCGATTGCCACAACCGTCAAACTTGCAAGAGCTTTGTGGATTGCTCCTTTAGCATTGGCAACAAGTGTTCTCAAGGAAACTAAAAACAAGATCAAATACCCATATTTTATTCTTTTTTTTATTCTGGCTGCTTTGATAAATACCTATCTGCCGATTGGGGGTTCTGTTTTTACCCAAATAACCAGCCTTTCAAAAATTGGTTTGGTTATTACATTATTTTTAATCGGAAGCAATATTTCCAAAAAAACGCTCAAAACAGTTGGAATTCGCCCTTTATTGCAGGGAACAATTTTATGGCTGGTCGTCACCCTACTTTCATTGTGGCTGATCCATAATAACTTTATCGGTCTTTAATAATTCCCTCAAGGTATTTTGCCCAAGAAGTGAAGTCGTCAGTTAATTTTAAGTTGTTGGTTAAAATAAATTAAGGAGTAACAAGAAATCTGTGTCTTGAAAAATTTGAAGTTCCCGTCGCCGAGAACCTCAAGTTTTACTTCTACAAAAACATCAAGTTGGGCGTTCAAAGTTTTTGCTACTTCAACCGCAATGAAAACCCCAAAGTAATGAAAACCCCAAAGTGCGGAAGCCCCTTAACAATCACAGGTTTTCGATTCTTATAGCCGGAAAGTTGCGCCGCCAAGGTTCTTCCGCCCTCGGTTCTATCTTCAAACTTAAAAAAATCTAACCATTAAATTTAGGCTGCGGCTGAAATATCCTTGACCAATTCCGCAGTTTCCGTTGCAGTTGCATCTCTGGCAATATCTGCTTGAGAAACCATTCCGCAAATATTTCCTGCATCATCAACCACCGCCACCCGCCTGATCTGATTTTTTTCCATCACTATCACACATTCCTCAACCGACATCTCACCTGTCACCGTCACAACATTTTCCGTCATTACTTCACCGGCAACCATGTTGAGCGGATTTTTATTGTGCGCAATCGTCCGAAGTATTATGTCCCGGTCGGTAATCATTCCGATTGGTTTTTTGTCTTCTTCAGTTTCAATAACCGGAATACAGCCGCAATCAAAATCTGCCATCATTTGCGCCACTTCACGTAAGCTTGTGCTTAAGGTTGCAACTCCCAATACTTCCGACATAATTTCTTTTACTTTCATTTTCTTACTCCTTTTATTTTAGATTTTTGCCGCTCAAATGTGGGGCAATTTTCTTTGTTTGGGAAAAGCTTTCGCCGCTAAAAAGTAATCTTTTGATTTCCTTTTTTATCGTTTGAAAACTACTCCATTAAATATCTAAATTCTCCTCCCAATGGTTGAAAATTCATTTTAAAATGCATTTGGGTGCACTTCTGTTTATTTTTTTT
>DAORIL010000302.1:0-7702 GCA_035438525.1 Pyrinomonadaceae bacterium | reverse complement strand
AAAGGTTCTCTTTGTTTTATAAATTCCTGTTCACCTTTCGTCCACATTTCTTGAATCTCTTTTACTGATTTTCCCTGTTCAAAAGCCTCACGAAGTTTAGTTGAGCCATGAATTACATCAAACGGGTTACGGTCAAAAACATATTCGTAGGGAGTATTTTTCCATTTAAAATCATTCGGATATAAATCAAAAGCAATTTTTGCCAATGCTATTCCAGTAATGACCGGTTTAAATGAATTCCGATCGGTAACATGGATAAATGCTCCGCCGCAAGCTTTTCCTGCTTCTTTTTGAAAAGTTGGAATAAAGCCAATTGGTCTAAAGATAACTCCCGCAAGATTTAAGTCCGTTAATGCATCACAATAAACCTTAGAATTAATATAACCGGCTCCGATTATTTCGAAAGGGCGGGTTGTTCCACGCCCTTCTGACAACAAAGTTCCTTCAAAATAAACCGTTCCTGGGAAAACAACTGCTGTATCTACCGTTGGCATATTCGGCGAAGGCATTACCCAGGGGCAATCTGTTTCATCTGCGTAATCTTCCCTGCTCCAGCCATCCATTTTTACAACGGTTAAATCGCAATGAAGTTCAAAATCTTCATTAAACAATTGCGCAAGTTCCCCGATTGTCATTCCGTGACGCATAGGAATTGGAAACATTCCAACAAAAGATTCGTGACCGAGTTCTAAAATATTTCCCTCTACATCAACGCCGTTTATAGGGTTTGGACGATCTAAAACAACAAATTTTTTTCCAAATTTTGCACAGGCTTTCATGGCATTTGCCATGGTATAAATGAAGGTATATACCCGTGTCCCAACATCCTGCAGATCAAAAACCAATAAATCAATATTTTCCAACATTTTTTCAGTTGGTTGCCGGGTTTCGCTATATAAAGAATAAATCGGAAGCTCCGTTTGAGGGTCGGTTGTATGACCAGTTTCAATCATATTGTCCTGAACGTCCCCCCTAATTCCATGCTGAGGTCCAAAAAGAGTGGTTAAATTGATCCCAGGATGTTCAAAGAACAAATCAGCTGCGTGTTGGAATTGATGATTAACGGTCGCTTGATTACAAATCAGTCCAATCCGTTTATTTCCGAAATACTTTTCAGGATTCTCTAAAACCTTTTCTAATCCTAATTTAATCGCCTTCCGTTGAAGTCTTGACATAGTTTATTTTACTTACATTTCCCTATAAAAGTTTCAAATATTTGACGTGATAGTTGGTCATTCTTCCAACTCAGTTCAGGATGCCATTGAACCCCTAAAACAAAACGGTTTTCTCTCGTATCTTCGATGCTTTCAATTACCCCGTCCTTTGCCCAGGCTGTTGCTTTTAAATTTTTTCCAACTTCCCGAATTGCCTGGTGGTGGTGTGAGTTAACTCTTACAGACCTAGCCGTTATCAGACGCCTAAGAACTGAATCGTTTTCAACCTCAATCGAATGTGAACCTCTTTCTAGGGGAACACCCTGTTCATGTTGAATATTATTTGGAATTTGACCTTCAATATCTTGTATTAGAGTTCCCCCTCTGAAAACATTCAGAACCTGCATTCCGAAACAAATTGCCAAGATCGGAATATTTAATTCTTCGGCAATTTCTAAAACCAACAAGTCAGTTTCATCTTTTTCCGGAATTATTTTTTTTAACTTCGGATGGGGTTCTTCCCCGAAACGATGTGGATCAACATCAGTATCGCTTCCGGGCAGCAAAATCCCATCTAAATGACTCAAAAAATCGGCAATGTAATCGCGATTAGGTATTAGTGAAATATGTGACGGAATTCCGCCTAGTCCCTCAATTGCTTCACTATAATCGCGCCCCAGATAGAAACGGCGGGTTTCAAGTTCGAGTCGCATGGTGATTCCGATTCGTGGCTTTTGCATAAACAACTTTTTAATGTTCAAACAAATCCGTCCGTCTGTCAATTTGAGCAAATCGTTCTAAACCTTTATCATTATCTTTTTAGTATGAGTAAAAATAAATTAATTCGCTCCACTACAGTCTTATTAGTGCAGCGTGATGGAAAAACAGCGATGGCGGGAGATGGACAAGTAACCCTTGGTGAAACGGTCATTAAAGGAAACGCCCGAAAAGTTCGCCGTATTTATAACGACAAAATAATTGTCGGTTTTGCAGGAGCAACAGCCGATGCCTTTTCGTTGCTAACCCGTTTTGAAGCAAAACTAAATGAATTTAACGGACAATTAGAGCGCGCTGCAATTGAACTTTCAAAAGATTGGCGCACAGATAAGATCTTACGGAATTTAGAAGCCCTTTTAATTGTAGCTGATGCTAAAACAGCATTTCTTATTTCAGGTAGAGGGGATGTAATTGCTTCGGATGAGGGTTTATTAGCTGTCGGTTCAGGCTCTAATTTTGCTTTAGCCGCGGCTCGTGCTTTATTAAAACACACAAATTTAACCGCTAAAGAAATTGCGGAAGAATCTTTGAACATTGCAGGTCAAATCTGCATTTACACCAATACAAATATTGTGTTGGAAGAAATTTAACCTTTAATTATTATTGGAATTTTGCGATAAAGGATGTAGTAATCCAGAATCCAGAATCCAGAATCCAAAATCAAAAATGCCAATTTATTTATCAGGAGAAGTGGTTGAAAAACCAAAACTTGACGATTTAACCCCACGTCAAATTGTTGAAGAATTAGACAAATATGTGGTCGGTCAAAATGCAGCTAAACGTTCAGTCGCCGTTGCCTTAAGGAACCGAATCCGGCGCCAAAAACTTCCACCAGAAATGGCTCAGGATGTTTTACCAAAAAATATTTTGATGATTGGTTCAACCGGAGTCGGAAAAACCGAAATTGCCCGGCGTTTGGCACGTTTAGCTAATTCCCCGTTTATTAAAATTGAAGCCTCAAAATTTACCGAAGTTGGTTATGTTGGGCGTGATGTCGAAAGTATGATCCGGGAATTAACCGAAGTTTCGATTGACATGACTAAACAATCAGCATTTGAAGAGGTCCGCACAAAAGCTGAAGAAAACGTTGAAGAAACAATTTTGGATATTCTTTTACCACCTACGAATTCGTATGTTAATGATAATTACGAAGAAAATTCAGAGCCAAAAGTTAACCGCACCCGGGAAAAACTTCGTGAACAATTGCGAAACGGGGAGCTGGATGAAAGATTAGTTGAAATCGAAACCACCGACCGCTCAACCCCGATGGTGGACATTATCGGTGGACAAGGGATGGAAGAGATGGGGGTAAACTTTGGCGATATGCTCGGCAATATGTTTCCTAAAAAGACTAAACGCAGGAAAGTAAAAATTGCCGAAGCCCGTGAATATATGCTCCGTGAAGAACAAGAGAATTTGGTCGATATGGATTCCATTACCCGAATGGCAATTGACAGGGTTCAACAATCGGGAATTATTTTTTTGGATGAAATTGACAAAATTGCTGGACGAGAATCCGGCGGGGGTAACCCTGACGTTTCCCGCGAAGGGGTTCAACGAGATCTTTTGCCGATTGTTGAGGGGACAACTGTTAATACGCGATATGGGATGGTTTCAACCGAACATATCCTTTTTGTTGCTGCAGGGGCTTTTCATGTTTCAAAACCATCTGATTTAATTCCGGAATTACAAGGACGTTTTCCCATCAGGGTCGAATTGGAAAGTTTAACTATTGAAGACCTTAAGCGCATTTTAATCGAACCTAAAAATTCGCTTATTAAGCAGTATCAAGCACTGCTTAACACAGAAGAAATTAATCTCGAATTTACGGAAGATGCTATTCAAACTTTAGCGGAAATGACCGCAGAAATTAATCAAAACACTGAAAACATAGGTGCGCGAAGACTTCACACACTATTAGAAAAACTGTTGGAAGAGATTTCCTTTTTGGGGAATGAATTAGACAATAAACATCAAGTAATTGACCAAAGTTATGTGAACGAAAAGCTTGGCGGATTGATCAAGAACCAAGATCTGAGTCAATATATTTTATAGCTTAAACACAAATGCTTAAACTTTCCTTAATCATCCAAAACTTAAAGTTTTCTTATATGAATAAAACGGCATTAGCGTTTAGTCTGCTTATGATGTTTAGCTTTTTAACGGGTTGCGGAAAGCGTAAACCACCGCTTCCCCCGATCGAAAAGGTCAAACAAAGAGTTGAAATCTCAGGATTTCAACGTGGAAACCAGGTTCGTCTGGAATGGACAATGCCTGCCCGAAACGCTCCTGACGGAAGTATCTTGAATATTTCAAGGGCGGATGTTTATCGTTTGGCTGAGCCTTTGAATTCAACTCAATCTTTGACCGAAGAAGAATTCGCTTCCCGTTCAACCCTAATCGCCACAGTTCCGATTGCAGAGACTGATTTTCAACGAAAAACTTTAACCTATTTTGATACTTTAGATTTTGCCGGACAAAACATAAGACTTCGATACGCAGTTCGCTTTGTTAACGCCTCCGGCTCAAAGGCGGCTTTCTCAAATTTCCTTTTGATCGAACCCGCCCCCAAAATTGCCAAGTCCCCTATGGTTTTGCCGATAAAAACAACCCAAGATGCCTTAATAGTTATTTGGAAATCCCCCGAAACAAATATTGACGGCTCGAAACCGGTTAATATTTTAGGGTTTAATATTTACCGCGCGGCTGAAAAAGAAATTACGGCAAAACTTCTTAACCAAACACCTCTGAATGCAAACGAATTTAGGGATGAAAGTTTTGATTTTGGAAAAAATTACAAATATTTTGTTCGCACGGTTTCACTCGGAACTAATGCTGAGCCAGTTGAAAGTCTAGAATCAAATCTGGTCGAAATTACTCCTAAAGATACCTTTGCCCCAAATCCACCCGAAGGAATTACTTTAGCCGCTTCCCCCAATACAATTTCAATTTTCTTTGCTTCCAATATTGAAAGAGATATTGCCGGTTATAAAATCTATCGGTCAACTGATAAAGTAAATTGGATGCTTTTGAACGATAAAATACTGGAAACGAATACATTTCAGGATTCAAAAGTTGAAAGCGGAAAAATCTATTTTTACTATTTAATCGCCGTCGATAAATTTGGAAATGAAAGTGCAAAATCCGAAATTATCAGTGAAACTGTTCCATAAAATATATGAAAATATGTCGTTTTGAATATCAAGGTCAAATAAAAACCGGGATTTATGAACCTGAATATGAAAAAGTGATTGAAGACCAAACCAAGGAGGTTATTCCTCTCGGGGAAATCAAATTACTTGTTCTAGCTGTTCCAACAAAAATTGTTTGTGTCGGACGGAATTACGCCGAACATGCAGCCGAGCTCGGAAATGAAGTTCCAAAAGAACCGCTTTTGTTTTTGAAAGCTCCCTCGTCTTTGATCTCAAACGGAGAAAACATAATAATCCCACCACAATCAAATCAGGTTGAACACGAAGGTGAATTGGCCATAGTAATTGGTAAAACTTGTAAAAATTTAAGTGAAAATGATAACCCTTTAGAATATGTTTTAGGCTATACTTGTCTCAACGATGTTACGGCCCGAGATATTCAACGCAAGGATGTTCAATTTACTCGTGGCAAATCTTTTGATACATTTTGCCCTGTTCTAAACTATTTAGAAACTGATTTGGATATTTCGGACATAAGGGTGCAAACTCGAGTCAATGGTATAACTAAACAGGATGGAAAAACTTCGCAAATGGTTTTCCCAGTTCCGTTTTTATTACGTTATATTTCACAACAAATGACTTTGAATGTGGGCGACATTATCGCCACCGGAACGCCATCGGGCGTTTCCAAAATGGTTGATGGAGATTTTTGCGAAGTTGAAATTGAAGGTATTGGAATTCTGAGTAATAAAATAATTGGATAGGAAAAATATGAAATTTTTTATTGATACTGCAAATTTAGATGAGATTAGCCAAGCCAACGAAATGGGCTTGATTGATGGTGTAACCACTAACCCCTCTTTGATTGCCAAAGAAGGTGATATTGATTTTAAGGAACATATCGCAAAAATTTGTGCAATG
This sequence comes from Pyrinomonadaceae bacterium, assembly GCA_035438525.1. Classification (GTDB taxonomy): domain Bacteria; phylum Acidobacteriota; class Blastocatellia; order Pyrinomonadales; family Pyrinomonadaceae; genus JAIBCC01. The sequence goes on along the minus strand of DAORIL010000302.1, from coordinate 1,698 downwards.
GTCAAAGGTGATATTTCTGCTGAGGTTATTAGCCTAGATGCTGAAGGGATTCTTAAAGAAGGACGCGAGTTAGCCAAAATTGCAGATAATGTAGTCGTCAAATGTCCCTTGACTCTTGAAGGATTGAAGGCTACACGAACCTTTACTGCTGAGGGGATTAAAACCAACGTCACTCTTTGCTTTTCAGCCGCTCAAGCCATTTTAGCAGCAAAGGCAGGGGCAACCTATGTCTCCCCTTTTATCGGACGCCTAGATGACATTGCTCAGGATGGAATGCAATTGATTTCGGATATCGTGCAAATTTATGAGAACTACGATTATCCCACCCAAGTTTTAGCCGCTTCAATTCGTCATCCGATGCACATTGTTGATGCTGCGTTGGTCGGAGCGGATGTTTGCACGATTCCCTTCAAAACGTTGGCCCAACTAGTCAAACACCCTTTGACAGACAAGGGGTTGGACGCGTTTTTAAATGATTGGAAGAAAACCCAAGGTTAATAAATAGAAAAGGCGTGAATGCTTCACGCCTTTTCTATTTAAGCAATTTGGAGAGTTTTTCATTGTGTTTTGCAACCAATGTTTCCGTATCTAAATTTGCCTTATATTTAGTTTTAAAATCACTAAATTCTTCACTTTCATCAAAAAGTTGTTTGGTTTTTAGTAATAGTCCTTCCGCCATCCCCAGATCAATTCCCTTTTTATCGGCAAACAATTCATCAATTTCAGTTACTAATATTGAAATTGTTCGAAGCCATGTAAATTGCTTATTATCAAAAAGTAGTTGCAAAAGTTGGGTCGGCGTAACCTTACCATTTTCAGCCTCGTAATTTTCCTTTTCAATTTCCATTAAAGTCTTATGTAACCCTAACAATTCATTTCTTATTTCTCTTAAATTTTCCATATATAAAAATTGCCATAATTCTTACTAAAAATAAACTATTTCTTTATTTAGCTGGCTAATATTATATTATTTAACTAGCTAACTATTAGTTGACTAACTTTAATTTCTTTAGTAAGCTAAATAAATGCAAAATGATTCAATAACATACTTATTTACAGCATTTACAATTAAACATCGAGATAATCTGGATAAAACAATGAAGGAGATCGGACTCCACGGAGGTCAAATTTTTATCTTAAATTTACTATGGGATCAGGACGGGCAAAGCCAAGCCCAGCTTGGGAAAACCTTAAATCTAACGGCTCCAACCATCTATAATATGGTGATTAGGTTAGCACAAACCGGTTTTGTCGAAGTCAAAAAGGATCAAAACGATGCGCGTGTAATGCGTGTTTTTTTAACCAAAAAAGGGACGGAAATACAAAACCAGGTTGTAGAACAATGGCAAAAATTCGAGCAACAAACTTTTGCAAATTTAACTGAACCTGAGAAAATGATGTTTATTATGTTATTTCAAAAGGTGCTCGAACGGCAAAATTAAGCCCTTTTAATGACCCTGGGTTAAAATTTACCTTTTTTTTCACTTGGTTCTTTAATAAAAACTTAAAAGAAACGTCTTAAATGGCGTAACCTATCTAAACCCAATTATTTCAATAATTATGACTACTTTTATTTATTCAAAACCTAATATTGTCATTAATTCCAGAAAATACAATAATTCTATTCATAGAAGCTGGGAATGCACTTTATTGGAGGAGACAATGGACTATTGGCTCTTTGTCGGGGAATTTAAAGAA
>DAORIL010000301.1:0-7704 GCA_035438525.1 Pyrinomonadaceae bacterium | reverse complement strand
GCAGAAATGAAGGAAATTCGCAAAATGATAGCCAAAGCAGAAAAGGAGGCAAAAAATGAATAGTTGGATTATCGAGAATCTCGGTTGGACATTGCTCCATTCATTTTGGCAAATCACATTTGTTACGCTCATTTTGTTTGTCGCCTTGCGAGTTTTGCGGGAATTTTCGGCAAATCTTAAATATATTGCCTCGATTTCCGCATTAAGTTTATCGTTAATTTTACCAATCGCGACTTTTGTTTATCTTTCAAGCGGTTCGTCAAATGTTCCCATTAAAACCATAAACCAAACCTCGCAAACTATCAAAACAGAACAACTTAATCAAAATCCTCAGACTAAAATTATTCAGGAAAATCAACAAAATTCATCTCCATTCTCTCCTGGTATAGCTGTGACCTCATCCTCACCAAACATTCCTTTTCTGCCGATTTTAGTTGTTATTTGGTTGATTGGTGTGCTGTTTTTTTCGATTCGATTGGTGGGCGGAGTTTGGACGGTTCATCTCTACAAAACGCGAAAAGTTTCGGCAGTTGAGAATCATTGGCAAGAAAGATTTGATGAATTCTGCGAGAGTTTGCAGATTCGGCGCAAAATTAAATTTTTGCAGTCACAAATGGTTGAAATGCCGGTAGTTATCGGTTGGATAAAACCTGTCGTGCTAGTTCCCGCCAGTGCTTTTTTGCAAATCTCGCCCAAAGAACTCGAAACGATTCTCATTCACGAACTGATCCATATCAAACGCCACGATTATTTAATTAATTTGGTGCAAAGTTTTGCTGAAATATTGTTTTTCTTTCACCCTGGCGTGTGGTGGATTTCGGCACAAATCCGTGCAGAGCGGGAGTTTGCAGTTGATGAATTTGTCGCACAAATGTTTGAAACAGAACGATTTATTTACGCTAAGGCTTTGGCAAATTTGGAAGAATCGCGTTTAGTTACAACGCAATCAGCCACAACGCTCGCAATGGCGGCAGACGGAGGAAATTTAATGAAACGTATCGAAAAAATATTAAACGGAAGCAGAAAAATCAACTCAAAAAATGTCTCAATTTGGTCGGCAGTATTTGCAATTACTTTTGTTTTAGGCATTACAGCCGGACTTTATTGGATCAAAGCCAGTGAGATTAAAAAGTCTAAAAACGGGCGAAAAGTTGCAGTAGTATTTTCTAATTTTTCGCCTAAAAAGGTAGAAAACCAAAATTATCAAAAGTTGCTTGAACTACAAAAAAAATACGGCATTCCCGCAACTTGGCTTTTAGAAACCGAGCTAATTGACAAGTTGCAGCAAGATGGTCAAGTAAAAGATTTTTTCCTTCAAGCACACGAGAACCGTAGTGATTTCATCATTTATTTTCCTAATATTGACTCAACTATTTTCGAAAAAGGCGATGAGCAATACATTGTCTCGTGGCAAAAGCAAATGCAATATGTAAATGAAGCCATAACTGAGAACGGCGATAAAATTAAATATTGGTCGGGAGGCGGTAGAATTCGCCAAGAAATAAAAGACTCATTTACTAAACAAAATATAAAATTTATTTCGCGACCGATGACGAATGAAGATTTATTTTTCCCCTTCTTTTATGAAAGAGATTGCGTCAGGGCTGAAAATGGTATGTCCTGTCAGGACACAAATGCTGAAAAACAAAAAGAAGTCCGTGAAAAATATCTTCTATATATGAATGAGATGTTTGAACTTAATGAAAAGTATTCTCAAGAAAAATTCGGTGCGGAGACACCTCAAATTTTATCTTTGGGAACCAACAAATTAACTAATGATTCTGCAGACGAACTTCTGCAAATGTTACAGGACAAAGGCTATGAATTCATTCCACTTGAAGAAGTAATCTCAAATGAATCTTATAAATTACAAGAAAAACCTACAAAAGACTCCGACTTGTTTTATAAGAGATGGAAAATTCTAAAAAAATATTTGCCGGAAAACTTTCCAAACCCAAAGACTACTGTTGAGAACAGCAATATAAAATTCAAAGTTGAAGTCACTACCAAAGACTTAAGGATCAAGGAAGATTAATTACAAAAAAGCCTGTCTGAATCTTTCAAACAGGCTTTTTCATTTACACTTGCTTTAACTTCCATTTTCCACGCTTAAAGACAATCGCACTTACAATCGTCAGCATCGAAAAGGCCAGAAAAATTGCCCAAAAAACACCATCGGGACCCATTTGGAATTTATACGCCAACAGATACGCCAGCGGAATTTCAAACAACCAAAAAACGAAGAAGTTTAAGAATGTCGGAGTCCAAGTATCGCCCGCACCATTAAAAGCAGTTTCGATGACCATCCCGACTCCGTAAAAGAAAAAGCCGTAGCTGACAATGGTTAAACAGTCCACTGCATAGCGCATAACATTTGGGTCATCGGTAAAAATCTGCACAATCGGATGAGCGAAAATAACAAACAGAATTCCAACCGAAGTTTGAATAATTGCATTATAAAAAACCGTCGTGCAAACAGCTTTTTCGGCTCGTTGAGGATTTTCTGCTCCAAGACTTTGACCAACTAAGGTCGCTGCCGCATTAGCAATTCCAACCGATGGCAAAATTCCAAAAATCACCACGCGCCAACCGATGCTGTAACCTGCCACGGCATTGCTTCCAAATCCGGCAATCACACGAATTAATCCGATAAAACTAGCAGTTTGAATAAAAAATTGAAGCGTAGCAGGTGAGCCGAGTTTAATCAGTCTCCACAAACGCGAATAATCAATTTGCCAATGCTTGCGCTCAATTGTAAAACGGCTGTTGCCGCGAAAAAGTGCATAAGCAGCAATTATCACTCCCACACCGCGCCCGATGGTTGTCCCGATGGCAGCTCCGGTTACACCCCAACCAAAACCAAAAATAAAGATTGGACAGAGAATAATATTAAATAAATTCGCAATCCATAAAACACGCATCGAAATCGCGGCATTTCCTGCTCCGCGAAAGATCGCATTGAGCAAGAAAAGAAACATCACGACCACATTCCCACCCAGCATGAGGCGAGTAAAATTTGTTCCAAGCGCAATTACTGATTCACTTGCACCAAGTAATCTCAGAAAATCAGCGGCGAAAACTGCTCCGATAATTCCCATCAGTATCGAAGCAATAAGTCCCAAATAAACTGAATGAGTTGCTGCCCGTGCGGCTCCATCTGCATCTTTTTCCCCGATTCGACGGGCAACCGAAGCAGTCGCACCAATACTGATTCCCATCGCTACCGAAAAAATTACATACATCATTGTTTCGGTAATGGCGACCACAGTTACGGCATCAGCTCCAAGTTTAGAAACATAAAAAATATCAACAATCGCAAAAAGGCTTTCGGCAAACATCTCGATGATCATCGGAACAGCGAGGATAAAAATGGCGACACCGATTGAGCCTTCGGTAAAATCACGGTTTGAACCGCGAATTGCTTCTTTTAAAATTGACCAAAAAGTATTATCAAACGTCTTTTCAGACGCAGCTATATTAAGTTCAGACATATATTTATAAAATTTCGTTTATGGCAAAAGGTGAAAGGACACGTTCGCCCCAAATAGTTTGAGAACGTCTGGGCGAACACTAAAGTTGCGGATAGTTAGCGGACAATCGTCTTCATAATGTTTGAAAATATAGCATAAAATTGCGGATGATGTAAATTAAAACAGAAAAATAATGAAAAATAAACCACAAACAAGCCCCAAATTTCACGAAAATTTATTAATTTCAAAGTTTACAGAATTATTAGAATTTATTAATTTTTTCGTGTCAGTTCGTGTTTGTTCGCGGCTAGAATCTATTTAACAAATTCAAATTCGCCAAATTTTTCGGGAATATGAAAGTTAGGCTTTTCGGTCAGAGTCGGCTGCCAAGCCAAATATCCTCGCGTTTCACCTACGCCAATGCAACGAAAAATGTTTCCTTTCCAGATTTCGCCGACGGATGGAATTTTCCCAAAGGCTTGCCACTCAACTTTGAACGCCATCCAAATCTTATTATCTTCAATCACTGCAGCAGTTTGAATTCCCGACAGATAATCAAAATTCGTCTCGCGCCGGTCCGGCATTTGATAAACTTCTAAATCAATCCATTCACCGGTTGGAGCAATTTCAAACTCAAAATACTTGCGAAACTCAATTGGATTCGGCGCAAGGAAAATTTCGCACACATCTCTTTCCCAAAGTCCGTTTGTTTTACTTGATAAATTTGGCGCGTCGCTGATAATTAAAAGTTCATCTTGATTAGCTTCAAAACGAACATAGAGTGCATTTTCAGACCATAAAAAGCGAGTTTTGAAATGTCGTCCGATTGGCGCAATTTCGCCTGACCAATATTTTTCGACGGAAATTTCGTTGGCTTTCGTCCAATTTTGATGAGCGAGGTCAGTAAAATCAAAGTCTTTTTCAATAAAATTTATCAAAGTTTTTTTTATCACGTTTCACCAATATTTAGAATAATTTCTATTAATATTTTAGTTGATTTAGAGATTCTATCCAAATTAGACTTTCCAACTTTATCTCAGTAATTTGGCAAGACACAAAACTAAAAAGAACCAGTTTTTTATATTTAATCAATTTTTCCGTTCCGGCAACCAAATCACTATTTTTACGCTAAAGTTCCAGTCTTCTGTTATTTACAATTTACGGAACGGCATTTATTTTTTTTCAACAAACAACTAAAATATAAAATGCGTCGTCAAAACTCTATTCAGATTTTTTAGGAGTGGAAGTCTTATTTACTACGATTTTGAAAATTTTCGGCTGGATGTCGAGAACGAAAAGTTATTAAAAGATAATGAGCCTGTTTTATTGACACAAAGGGCTTTTATGATTCTGCGTTTGCTTATTCAAAACGCCGGACAATTAGTAAAAAAAGAAACGCTTATCACAGAAATCTGGCAGGACAATTTTGTCGAAGATGCCAATATAACTCAGCAAATCTATATCTTGAGAAAAGCTCTCGGCAATGATAAAAACGGAAAACCTTTGATTGAAACTCTGCCCAAACGCGGATATTGTTTTGTCGGTGAAATCAAAAAAGTAAAAGTTGAAGCAATTACGACTGAAACAGATTTATCCTCTAAAACCGCTCAAATCCCGGAAAATAGTGAAATAGTTTCTAATAATTTAGGGAATCAAAGGTATCTGCAATACGGTTTAGCAGCTTTGGCAGTTTTAATTATTCTCGGCGGAATTCTCTTTTTTCAATTCAGAAAAACACCTGCTAAGTCAAATTTCATTAAATCAATCGCTGTTTTACCATTCAAAAAAATCGGCGCGGAAAATGATGATTCTAAAATCGGATTCGGATTGGCGGATGCTGTCATCAATAATTTGAGCAAACAGCAAAAAATTCCCGTTCGTTCGATGAGTGCCGTTTTTCAATATGCGGACAAAGATTCGTTTGATCCGATCGAAGCCGGAAAAAATCTTGGGGTTGATTCCGTTTTGGAAGGCACGGTTCAGCAGGAAGGCGAACAAATCCGCGTTTCGCTCAGACTAATCAAAATTGCTGACGGATCAACGCTTTGGGCAGAAACTTTTAACGAAAAATTGAATCATATTTTCGTTCTGCAAGATTCGATTTCTGTCAAAGTCGCTCAATCTCTTTCGATGAATTTGTCAGGCTGGGAAGTTCCGCTGATAGCTCGACAACCTTCTAATGCCGAAGCCTTTCAGTTTTATCAGCTCGGAGTTTATTTTAACAATACACGCACCACAGACAGTTTAGAACGCGCTATTTCCTATTTTCAAAAAGTAATCGATTTAGATCCGAATTATGCACCTGCTTACGCCATGCTGGCGGATTCTTATAATTGGCTCAATGAATTTGAAGCGGGCGGCAAACGCCAGGATTTTTTAGATAAATCCGAAGTAGCAGCAAACAAAGCTCTCGCGTTGGATAATTCGCTTGCCGAAGCGCATATTGCCATTGCTTTTGTCCAATTCGTCAAATACAAAGATTTTGCAGCGGGTGAAAACTCAGTTAAGCAGGCGGTCCAGCTTGCGCCGTATAATCCGACTGCCCGTTTGCATTATGGTTGGCAGATTTTACAGGACGGAGATTTAGAAGGCGGCTATCAACAAACCGTTTTAGCTCAGGAATATTCCCCGCTTTCGGCTTACAACAATATTACTCTTTGTAGTGTGCTGCTCTTCAAAAAAGATTACCCGCAAGCCCTCAAATTCTGCCAAAAAGGCGCTGAACTACAACCAAACACACCGCTTATTAACGTCCAAATAGCCAACATTTTGTTTTTGATGAACAGAACGGACGAAGCGATAAATTTACTCAAACTCGAAAGCCAAAACGAATCGCAAAAATATCCCGCGTTAGGTAGTCTTGCCTATATTTATGCCAAAACCGGAAAACGTGATGAGGCTGAAAAAATCTATCTGCAATTAAAAACTGACAAGGATAGTTTTAATAAATACAGCGATTTGGCTTTGGTTGGATTCACCCTCGGCAAAAGAGACGAAGCACTCAATAGTCTCAAAAAGATGGTTGAAATAACTGCTATTCCGCCCACTTTTCTAACTTTTGATCCTTATTGGGAAGAAGTTTTTAAAGATAATGAGTTTCGACAATTAGTTTCCCGTAAATAACCACAAAAACACTCTGATTCCGTCCAATTGAGATTTAATTGATGAATTTTTTCTATTTTATTGAAGATTTTCGCGCTTTATTGTGTGAAGATTTTCCTTTGTAACAGGTCAGGTAAAATGAAAGATTTCCCCTTTATTTCTTTGAACGCATCATTAATTTTGTTACGGGTTTCATTGGCGATTATTTTTTTGGCTCATTCGATTGTCAGGATTGTTAATTCAACCATTGGACAATTTGGTGCGTTTCTGGAAAACAAAGGATTTCCAAACGGCGTGGCTTGGGTGTGGGCGATTACGGCTTTTGAAATCATCGGCGGCATTTTGCTTATGCTTGGCTTTTTTACCAAATGGATTTCGTTAGGATTTATTGTTCTGCTGATTGCCGGAATTATTATTATTCATGCCGGTTTAGGTTGGTTTGTTGGTGAACACGGAACGGGCGGGAGCGAATACAGTTTTATTTTAATCATGGCTTTTTTAGTGATCATGGCTGCCGACAACAAATTGATGAGGTAAAAATGACTTAATTTCAAATCCGAAATAAATTTTGCTAAAATATGTAAAATATACACTTAAGTGAGTTCTCGCCCCTATAATTCACTCTACCCCCAAGTAAAAAATAATCTTTTATTTACCTGAAACAGATGATAAATCTTTATTGATATAGAGATCGGTTTCTGTTCGAAGGAGAATCAATAAATATGAAACACATTTTTAAAGAAATTAATTTGAAAACAATAATTACTCTGTTGATCGGCGTTGGAATGATAACCGCCTGTAATATAGCGAGTAATGGAAATATCACTCAAACTGAAAATAAATCTACTGTCATCAAAGAAAATAAACAACCGACCAAACCTCAGCCGATTGAGAATAAAACCTCAAATACCGCCAAACAAGAAGGATTGATTGAAATTTTTGACGGTCGAAAAGACCTTGATTACAGAGATTATGCCAAAGATGAAACAAGTTTAGTGCAAACGGAATTTGACCGTAAAAAAAATGAAATCAAGGAAAAATTCGGTGAAAGATATTGCTCTGATAATGAAGATGAAAATATCGGTTTGAACAGCATTGCCGAAGGTTCATTTACCAAAACGAATTCTAATCA